>CAZUWS010000031.1:0-6303 GCA_964624295.1 uncultured Candidatus Pelagibacter sp.
TTGGAGAAACCAGTTTTTTTCATTATCGGAATAGTAAATGTTCCGGTTGTAACAGTATTTGCAATGGATGAGCCTGAAATTAAACCTGTCATTCCTGATCCAAGTATTGCTGCTTTGGCAGGACCACCTCTCATTTTTCCAACCATAGCAAAAGCTAAATCTAAAAAATATTTACCACCTCCAGCGGTATCTAATAGAGCTCCAAATAATACAAAAAGAAATATAAAATCTAAAGAAACACTAATTGGTATTCCAAATATAGCTTCCTGATCAAACCAATGATAACCAACGAGCCTTTTTACTGAAAGTCCACCATGAGAAATTATATCAGGAAAATATTGTCCAAAAAAAGAAAATAATAAAAATGCTGTTGCCACTAACACGAGCGGCAAACCAATTACTCTTCTGGTGGACTCTAATAATACTAAAATTCCGAAAGATCCAATTATCAATTCAATTGGTAGAACAAATTCTTTGCCTAAAAAATTTAAATCTAGGTTTAATAATATTCCGCCTCTGTCAACTATCTGGTCATAAAAAAAATAAATATAGATGCAGGCAGAAAATGCCAGGCATGCAAGAGTGACATCACTAATACCTATCTTCCCCCTTTTTTTATTAAGTGGAAATATTAAAAATGCTAACAGGAGTGCAAAGCCAAGGTGTATGGCTCTTGCTGGTAATCCCTTGAAAAGACCAACACCAAACATGAATGGAAATGGAGAAGCATACCAAAGTTGAAACAATGACCATATAATTGCAATAGCTGCTACAATCTTTAAGTGTAATCCAGAAAGATTACGAGTTGGCGATAAATCTTCTTGAATCTTTGTGTTTATAAAACTTTCTTTTCCATTCGTCATAAATTCTTAAGATACTCCATTATAAAAAAAAGGCCCAATAAAATATTGGGCCTTTTAATTTAAAATGTAAAAATTATTACATTAATCCAGCTTCTTTATAATATTTCACAGCACCTGGATGTAATGGAGCTGAAAGCCCATCTTTGATCATGTTTTTCTTTTCAAGAAAAGCAAAAGCCGGATGTTGTTTTTTGAAATCATCAAAATTTTCCATAACAGCTTTTGTTACAAGATAAACAAGTTCTTCAGATACGTTAGCGCCAGTTACAAATGTAGCTTTAACACCAAAAGTAGTTACATCTTTTTTCTGACCTGTGTAAGTACCTTTAGGTATCACTGCTTTTGCATAGTAATCAGCACCATCGATTAAACCTTGAACAGGTCCACCTGTAAGATTTATAGGCATAGCTTTTGCTGCGCAAGTAGCTGCTTCTTCCATAGCTCCGTTAGGAAATCCTACAGAGTATCCAAAAGCATCTATTTTACCATCGCATAAAGCTTTTACTTGCTGTGAAGATGTTAATTCAGTAGTTCCTTTGAACATACTCATATCAGCACCCATAGCTTTCATTAGCTCTTCCATTGTTCCTCTTTGACCAGAACCTGGGTTTCCAATGTTAACTACTTTGCCTTTTAGACCATCAAAGTTTTTAACTTTAGCTTTTTTTCTTGCCCAAATTTGGAAAGGCTCGTTGTGAACTGAAAAAACAGCTCTTAAATCACCAAACTTTTTTCCTTCCCATTTGCTAGATCCATTAACTGCATGGAACTGCCAGTCAGATTGAGCAACGCCGAATTGAAATTCTCCAGCTTTGATTTGACCAATATTATAGTTTGATCCACCAGTTGAAGGAGCGGTACATCTGTATGCTTTGTTTGTACCTTTTTTTCTTCCGTGTTCAGCACTTATTGCTTGTTTGTGTAACATTTTACAAACAGAGTTACCTACTTGGAAATAAACTCCAGTCGGTCCACCTGTTCCTATCGTAAAAAACTCAGCAGCTTTTGCTACAGACATCATCGGTAAAGACAACGCAAATAACATTGCTATAGCTGAGATTGTAGAGATTATTCTCTTCATATTTCCTCCCTTATATTAATTGTACAATTAATGATGAAAATGTATCAATTCATCATAGGTATTGTAAAACTAAATAACTTGATTTGGACGTTGATTTTATTGCTGAATCTAGAGACTTTTAGACCACTCAACCAATTTATTGGTTCCCTCTACAATATTTGGAGCATACTTTTCGATGAAGTCATCATCTAGTTTTTTACTACCATCAATATTTTTAAGGAGTAAATCTCCATCAAAGTCAGTATAGCTCAATCTAGCTAACATTCTATTTTCTTTAAATCCAAAATCTGAGCCAGGTAATAAAGCAACTCCAGTTTTGTTTAAAATATCATCACACATTTCTTGTGAAGTTTGAAATTTAGAATTTAAAAACTCTGGCATTATGTAAAACCCACCTTGAGGAGGTGTTATTAAAACTTTATTTGATTTTAACTTATTATAAACATAATTCCCTATTGAAGATAATATGTGTCTAGTTTTATTGAGATAATCTGAATGATCCTCAGAGAATGCTTCTACAGCTGCGTATTGTATAGGTGCACTAACTGCAGAAAGCGACTCACTTGAAAGAATCTTAATCATCTCAAGAATATTTCTTAATTTACTAGGAACTGCAAAAAAACCTAGCCTCCATCCTCCCGCTCCCAGCCATTTGCTTAAACCGCTGCTTATAATAGTTCCTTCAGGATAATATTCTGATATCGAATTATACTTTTCGTCAAACTGAAGTTGGGTATATATTTCATCTGACAAAACTATAATTTTATATTTTTTTGCAACCTCAGCAATTTGCTTTAAATTTTTACAAACTGCGCCAGTAGGATTATTGGGTGAGTTTAAGAATAAAATAATGTTTTTATTTTTAATACTTTTTATTTTTGCTTCTATCTGTTCAGGTTTTGGAAACCAATTATCTTCTCTAAAAGTTTCAAGCCAATGTACTTTGTTTTTCGCTATAATGGCCTGTGGTTCGTAGGACACCCAGCTTCCAGTAGGAAAAATAAACTCTCCTTCAAAACCTAGTTGAAGTAAAAACATTAATTGCTTTGTTCCTGGGCCTATAATGATATCTTCCTGTTTATAATTGGCATGCCAACTAACTGGTCTATTAATGTTTGAATTGTGATTTATATATTTTGCAATTGCTTCCCTTAAGTCTTTTAATCCTACACTGGGTAAGTATTCTTTTTTATGTGCATTATTTTTCAAAGCTGAAACAATCTTTTCTGGAATTGAAAAAGGAGATCCTCCAAAACCATAATTAAAAACTTTTTTACCATTTGCCCTTAACTCTTTACATTTTTCATTAATAGCTAAAGTCGCAGAAGGTTTTAATGATTTGATGTGCTTCTTTGTATAATTTTGCATTCTTATTTATTTAAATTTTAAACAGAGTATAGCCTACTACAAAAATAATTTATTAAAATAGAACGTTTGACAAAGTGATTCGGTCATGATTTAATCATCTTTTGTTCTCTAGTCTAATCTACATGTAGTGTTTAAAAAAAATTATGACACAACTTAATGAGAAACATGGAAAGTAAAATCTTAGCCATATTGGGTCCAACAAATACAGGAAAAACTTACATGGCTATCGAAAAAATGATGGAATTTAACTCGGGTATATTCGGGTTACCATTGAGACTTTTGGCTAGGGAAGTTTATGATAAATGTGTTTTAAAGCTTGGTTCTGAAAAAGTTGCTTTAATCACAGGGGAAGAAAAAATTCTACCCAGTTCAGCTCAATACTTTATTTGCACTGTAGAATCTATGCCCAAGGATAAAGTTGTAGACTTTGTGGCTGTTGATGAAATTCAAATGTGTGCGGATAGAGAAAGAGGACATATATTTACAGATAGACTTCTTAATTCCAGAGGTGAATTATTAACTATGTTCCTAGGTTCTCAAATTATGAAAAATATTATCTCTGATTTAGTAACTGGAGTTGAATTCATCAAACAAGAACGTTTCTCAAAATTAACTTTTAATGGTCATAAAAAAATTTCTAGACTTAAAAGAAAAACTGCCTTGATAGCATTTTCTATAGAAGAAGTTTATGCTCTTGCGGAACTAATAAGGAGGCAAAAAGGCGGAGCTGCAGTTGTGATGGGTTCATTAAGCCCCAAAACCAGAAATTCTCAAGTTGCGCTTTATCAGTCTGGTGATGTTGATTATTTGGTTGCCACAGATGCAATAGGTATGGGTATAAACATGGACATCGAACAAATCAGTTTTTCAAGTTTAAAAAAGTTTGATGGAAAAAAAACTCGAAGATTAAGAACTACTGAAATATCACAAATCGCTGGTCGTGCAGGAAGATATAAAAATGATGGTGTATTTGGTATAACAGGTGATTGTGAAAATTTAGAACCCGATGAAGTTGAGAGAGTTGAAAAACATTCTCTTGATGATGCTAAAATACTTTATTGGCGTAACTCAGATTTAAACTTTAAAGATGAAGATGGCCTAATAAATTCATTAGAAAAAAAACCAAAAAATAAAAACTTAATCAAAATAACCGATTCTATAGATGAAAGTGTTTTAAGATTTTTATTGAAAGAAAAAAAGATTAAATGCTCAAAAGATAACTTAGAATTGCTCTGGGAATGTTGTCAAATTCCAGATTTTCAAAAAAAAGCTTATGGTCAACATATTGAATTAGTAAGAAGAGTCTTTGATTTTTTAACGACAAAAAAAAATAAAATTCCAAATGAATATATGAAAAATCAGCTAAAAGGACTGGATAAATATCATGGAAATATTGATATGATTTCAAATAAAATTTCTAATGTAAGAACTTGGTCTTACGTTGCAAATAAGAAAAATTGGGTAGAAAATTCTGACTATTGGATAGAATCTAGTAAAAATATAGAAGACTATTTGTCTGAAAGATTACATAAAGAACTTACAAAAAGTTTCATAGACAAAAGAATAAGTGTTTTATCTAAAGGCCTGAAACAAGACATAAGACTTGATACAACTATCAATGAAAACGACGACGTTATAATCAACAAACAGTTAATTGGAAAATTAAAAGGACTAAAATTAAATTTAGAGTTTACAACAGGAACATTAGACACAGATGTTAAGTCTCTTAAAAAAGCTGCAAGACAAGGAATAACTGATGAATTAATTAAAAGAGTAAAAGAAATTATAGATAAGAAAGAGCTAGAGTTGAAAGAAAACTATAAGATTTATTGGAAAGATAGCCCGATAGGAAAAATTAAAAAAGGAAAAAATTATTTAACACCTGAAATTGAAATTATTGCAGATGACGCCTTAGAAATAAATGAAAGAGAAAATTTGTCATCTTTTTTAAATAATTGGATCAATAATTTAATATCCGAAGAATTGCGTGATCTGATTAGTTTAATTAGATTAAAAAATAAGAATCAGTATTTAAGAGCCCTTGCATTCCAACTTTATGAAGGAAATGGAGTTTTAAAGAGAAGTGAGGTTAAAGATATTATTAACTCAATATCAAAAGATGAGAGAAAACAATTCTTTAAATTAGGGATTAAAATTGGGCGATACCATATCTTTTTACCAAAAATGTTAAAACCTAAAGCTGTGAAATTGAGAATAACACTTTGGAAATTTTTCAACAATATTTTAAAAGGTCACGAAATACCAAAGTCTGGTTTAAATTTTTTAGTTGATGGTGAAAGAAAATTTAATGCCAAGTTTCTTCTTTTGTGTGGTTTTGAAAAATTCAGAAATTTTTATGTAAGAGTAGATATTTTGGAAAAATTTTTCATAAAAATAATAGAAAATACTAAACAAGGAAAATTTCAAATAACATCTGAAATGATGAATCTTTTGGGTTCTTCTAAAGAAAATTTTTATCAATTATTAGATTTAATGAATTACAAAAGAGAAGATAAAAAAAAAGATATCTTTTCATACACTGGTGATAAGAAAATAAGAAAAAAAACCAAATTTATTAATAAAAATAATAATCCTTTTAAAAAATTAATGTCCTTAAATTTAAAATGATTTTCAAATTATTGGATAAAAACAAAAAAAATATGATTGATAAAAATAATGATTTAATAAAAGTTATTTGCTTATTAATACACGCGGCAAGAATTGATGAAAATTATTCAGAAAAAGAAAAAAAAATAATTATAGATTTTACGGGATTATTCTTAGAGAAAGAAAAGGCCCAAAATGAAAATATTAAAAGTTTAAGCCAAAAAGAAATTATTAGTTTGGTGGAAAAAGCTGAAGAATATGAAAAAAATTCCAACCAAATTTTAGAATACACACAGAAAGTGAAGAAAATGGACTTAAATACAAAAAAATTAGTTTTAGAATTTTTGTGGAATATTATTTTATCAGATGATAAATCGGACATAT
>CAZUWS010000032.1:0-4818 GCA_964624295.1 uncultured Candidatus Pelagibacter sp.
GATATAACTTTTTCATCAGTAAATATTAATTGTTCTTCTTGGTTTGTTTTTACATTTCTAACAAAAATTTTTTGAAGAGCATCAGACACTTCAGCTCTAATTATCCAATCGTTTAAAAATGTGAGACCCCCAATCAAAACACCGTTTTTTGCAGGAACAAAATCTTTCCACTCTTTAATATTTTGGTGTGAACATCGTGAGATTTTAAAATCTTCAGCATCTTTGTTGGTCCACATCCACCAATAGCCTCCAAAGCTATCCACACTATATTGTATTCCCTCCTCTCTTTTTATAAATAATTTTGGCTTAAATATTTTTTCATCTTTATGAAAATAATAGACCTCTGAAGTTGTATGTTCACTTGTTTCAATTAAATAAAAATTTTCACAACTACTGGCATGAATAGAACAAGTAAATCTTTCAGATTGTTCTTCAAAAATTAATTTATCTTCTTTACTTGAAGTTCCCAATTTATGTTGAAAAATTTTACGAGGTCTGTGCTGAGAATCGTGCTTTCGGTAAAAAAATGATTTGTCATCATATGACCAAACAATACCTCCAGCTGTATCCTTTATAGGTTCTTCAATAATTTTATTGTCAGATATTTTTCTTAAAAAAATTGTAAAATATTCACCGCCTTTGTCGTCTACAGAATAAGCTAATAACTCATCGTTGTATGAAACCTCCAGATCTCCGGTGCTGAAAAATTTTTTCCCCTTTGCTTCTAAATCTCCATCCCAGTAAGTTTCTATTTCTGTATTTCCTATTTTTCTTCTTAATTTTTTAGAATAGTTTCCCTCTTTTGTGGTTTTGGTCCAGTATTCATATTTTTTATCTTTATAAGGAAGACTTTCGTCTTCTAACTTTATTCTACCCTCAATTTCAGTAAAAAGCTTTTTTTGTAAATTTTCTGAATCTTTCATATTTTCTTTTGTATAGGAATTTTCTTCTTCCAAATATTTTTTAACTTCAGGATTTAGTTTGCTTGTATCTCTTAAAATTTCGAGACAATTATCTTGATGAATCCATGAGTAATCGTCTTCCCAACTCTCTAATCCATGGAAACTTTTCTTTTCTGGTTGTTTGCGTAATTGTGGTATCTTCATTATTAAAAAAAAATTATGAATTTGTTTTTAATCATTGGAATCTGTTTTGTCATTCTTTATTTATTATTAAATTGGTTTAGCAAAACAAGTAGCAAAAAAATCGCAAGATCTATTAGATATATGATTATAATAGCTTCTGTTCTCTTAGCGGTTATTTTCTTTTTAGTTGGGAGATATGCTTTTAGTATTCCTGTTTTAATATTGTTACTCCCTCTACTTAAGCTAAAAGGTTTAACCTTTTTGCAGATGTTTCAATTATATAGACTATTAAGTTATTTAAGACAGACTGGAAGATTTAATTTCACCTCGGGGACAAATTATTCCAAACCCTCTTCTAATCTTACTATAGATGACAGTTATAATATTTTGGGATTAAAAAGAGGCAAGTGTTCAAGAGAAGATATATTATCAAAGTACAAAAAAATAATGCTAAAACTTCATCCAGATTCAAATCAAGATACAGACACAACAAAGTTAGCTCAAATTGTTGGTGAGGCAAAAGAAACTATTTTAAAAAACGATTTTAGTTAATCTAACATTCGACTTGCTTTAGCCAAAACTTTTTGAAAAGAAATTTTGTCCTTTCCCAAAGTGTCATGAGCAGTACTATCTTTTTCGCCTTCAGGCTCAATTACAGTCATTCTTGAAGAGTATTTTCCGTAAGCCATGACAGGGCTATCCATAAACAAAGTTAAAGTTTTAACCCCAAGCGCACAAGCAATATGAGCAAATCCTGTATCATTACAAATTGCTAAATCGCAATTTTTAATAATAGGCAAGGTTTGTTTAATACTAAATTTTTCAAAAGACTCACAATTTTTTCCTACATCAGAATTTTTAAACTGATTGATTAAACTAACATCATTGGTTCCACCAGCTATATAAAATTTACACTTTTGATTTTTTGTTAACTCTTGACAGAGCTTAATATAATTATGAATGTCCCATCTTTTAGTAGGACCCGAAGCTGAAATGGCAAGACAAATATGTTTTAAATTTTTGTCAAAATTATTACTTGTGTTTTTAATTTTTAAATTAGGCTCAGTTGAAACAATTTCACCTATTACATTTTCAGTAAAAATTTTAGCACTATGAACTACGTTGTCTTTAGATCTAAATAATGGATACTGGTGAATTGATTTTATCCCAGCAAATTTTGCAATTAAATTATACCTTAGAGAACTATTAAAAATAAAAACTTTATCAAACCTTCTTCTTTTTAATTCATTCGACAACTTAAAAAATCCACTCAGGCCATCTTTCTCTTTGTCCAGAATAATTATTTCATCGACATGATTGTCATCAGATAATAAATCCGATGCCCTTGAACTTTCCTTAACCAAAAGGCTTATTCGTGTATTAAATTTTTTTGAAATTGCGTGAATATAGGGGAGAAAAATAATTAAGTCCCCAATACCGTATCTTTGTTGAATAATAAGAATTTTCATTTCTTTTTTATTTATAGTACCTTTATATAAAAATTGGGTGAAAACATGTCTAAAATTTTAAGCGGCGTATATGCAGCTTCGATGTCAGTTTTAAAAGCTGATTTGAGCTTAGATATAGAAGAAACCTTACGTCATGCAAAGAAAAACCTTGATGACAATGGAGTTGGATCGGCATTTTTTGGTAGTACCGGATGCGGACAATTGATCTCTATTTCTGAAAAGAAAGAATTTCTTAATGCTTTGTCCAAAACAAGTTTTAAGGAAAAAATATTAATAGGACCTTCCTGCAATAGTCTAAATGACAGCATAAATATTATGCAACATTCAATAAAAAAAGGTTTTCAAAATTTTCTTATTATGAATGTGGCTTACTATAAAAATGATGATAATGGTGTTTACAATTTTTACGCAAACATAATTAAATCTGTTCCAGAAGCTAGAATTGTACTTTATAACTTTTCTAAATTGAGCGGTTATGTCTTCACACCAGAAGTGACAAGAAGATTAATAAAAGATTTTCCCAAAAATATAGTTGGCATGAAAGACAGCACAGGAAATCTGTGGGATAATTTTAAAGCTGAAAATTTTTCAATGTTTGTTGGAAGTGAAAAAAAATTACTAGACAATCTTGAAGCTGGTGGAGCGGGCTGCATTTCGGCAACAACAAATTTTTCAAGTTCTTTAGCAAGAAAAGTTTACGATGATTTTAAAAACAAAGGATCTTCTTCTGAAAGTGATAAGCTTAAGGCTATAAGAACAGCATTTGATGAAACGGGAAACTTAATTACTGCACTCCACACTTTGAAAAGCTTGGAAAACAAAGCTTACGCAAATCTACTTCCTCCTTTGGAATTACTAAGCAAAAGTAAAAAGGAAGAATTGGTTAAAAAATTAAAGAAGCTAGGTGCTTTAACTGATAAAAACATTGCTGCTTAAAATATGCAACTTGTTAAATTTTTAAATAAATTATTTACAAAAGGAGGGTTTATCTTAGAAGATGCTTACGGAAAAGAGCATGTTATTGGAAAACCAGCTTCAGAAAAACCGATAAAGCTAAAAATACACAACAAGAGCTTACACTATAAATTATTGCTTTACCCAGACCTTTATTTCGGAGAGGCATATACTGACGGATCAATTACTATCGAGGGAGGAGAGCTAAGCAACTTTCTTGATATAGCTTTAGAAAATATTGGGCGTCGTGAAACAAATACTTTCAGTGAGCTTTTTAATAAGTTTAGAGGGTCTTATAGATATCTTACAAATTTTAATTTTATAAAAAAATCCAAGATGAATGCTGCTCATCATTATGATATTTCAGATGATCTTTATTTTCTTTTTCTTGATCCTTTGAGACAATATTCATGTGCATATTTTAAAAATGAAAATGAAACTTTAGAACAAGCTCAGGAAAATAAAATTAATCATATAATCAAAAAACTAAATATTCGTCCTAACCAAAAAGTATTGGATATCGGTAGCGGATGGGGCTCACTTGCTATTGAAATTGCAAAAAAAGCCAAATGCCAGGTAACAGGAATAACTTTATCTGAAAACCAATTTGAATATAGCAAAAAGAGAATAAAAGAATTGAATTTAGGAAACCAAGTGGAATTTAAGTTAATTGACTACAGAGAGGTTAAAGAGAAGTTCGATCGTATTGTAAGCGTAGGTATGTTTGAACACGTCGGAAGAAAATTTTATAAAACTTTTTTTAAAAAAGTTTCTGAAATTTTAAATGATGATGGTGTAGCTTTATTGCATACTATTGGTTCAGTTAATCCTCCTAGAGACCCACATCCATGGATAACTAGATACATTTTTCCGGGTGGATATACACCCAGTTTAAGCGAGGTGTCAGGACCTATTGAAAAGTCTGGTCTCATCGTATCTGACATTGAGGTTTTACGAATGCATTACGCCCATACGCTAAGGAATTGGAAAGAAAGGTTCAAAAAAAATAAAGAAAAAGTGGTTCAAATGTTTGATGAAAGGTTTTTTAGAATGTTTGAATTTTACTTATCGTCTTGTGAAATGGCCTTTAAACATGGCGATCAAGTAGTATATCAATTTCAACTTACTAAGAAACTAACCACAGCTCCATCAACGAGAGACTATATTTACTCCTAAGTAACTGTTATTAGTAAAATAATCCATGAAGAAAAAGAAAAAGAAAGTAAAAATTAAAAAAAAGAATAATAAATTTAAGAGAAAGAAAATAAGGCTTAGTCTGTCAAAAAAAAAGATCAAAAAGTCAAAAAAAA
>CAZUWS010000032.1:4918-6060 GCA_964624295.1 uncultured Candidatus Pelagibacter sp.
GTCAAAAAAAAAGATCAAAAAGTCAAAAAAAAGAAGAAAAAGGAAGATTAAAAAACTTAAGACAAAAAAAATTAAGAAAAAGAGCCTTTACAAACAGTTAGACCAGTTGGATTTTGAGGGTTTTATAAACTCAATAAAGCCAAAAATTACTTTTAATTTTCAATATTTTTTTAAAAAACTTATATCCCCAGTAATTAATGAAATTCATAATTTCAAAAAACAAAGAGAAAGACTGAGAATTAAAAAAGAATTAAAGGCAAAAAAAGAACAAAAATTACAATCATCTTTAAGAACTGAGTTACTTAAAAAAGAAATAAAACAAGAACAGGCTCTTGCTAAAACTCGAGCACTAGAGTTAAAAAATTTTTTAAAAGAAGAACAAAAACTTATTAGGGAAAGAGAGAGAGAAAAACAGAATAAATTTTTAGAGGAAGTAAAATTAGAAAAAACGTTAGAAAAATTTAGAGCTAGAGAGATATCCGAAATAAAAGCTATTGAGAAATATTCTTTAAATGTTGAAAAAGAAGATTTTAAAGCATTTCAGCAAAGAATTGATCAAGTCAAGGAAAAATATAAAGCACTTCGAAATGAGCGTTTAAGGAAAAGAGTCGAAGAACTAGGGGTTACACTTTCCGATCAGGCAACGGTTGAGGAAATACGACAAAAAGAAAAAGAATATCTTGAGAGAAGAGAGGTTATAGAGACCAGTCTTGATAGCTTTGTGCGTAGCGCAACCTCCCTTATTTATCAAATTAATAAAAGATATTTACCCAGAAATGCAGACTTGCTTAGAGTAATTAATTTGGTTTATGAACAGAGCGAAATTATTATTAGAGAAGATCAGGAGCAAAACGAGAATTTTTTACTTTTAATCTATATTAAAGATCAAGATATTAAAAAAGATTTAATTGTAGTGGAAGATAAAATAAAACATGAAACCAGGGAATATAATCGAGGTCAAATTTTTAAATTTGGAGATGAACTTACCGATTCCATGATAGAATATCTAGAAAGAATGAGAGAGAGAACAAAAAAGGCTAGTTAATAAGATCAGTTAATTTTTGTACTTCGCCAATTTTAAATATAATAGCATCTTCTTTTTTGTAGCCAAACTTTTCAGCATTTTCTTTAAATCTAACTGG
>CAZUWS010000033.1:0-6024 GCA_964624295.1 uncultured Candidatus Pelagibacter sp.
GTAATTTTATTTTCTGAAGGAATCCAAACTTCAAGGTCGATAGTATTTTCAGCACTAAACCCCATATCTCCAGTTGAGAGTATAACTCTTCTATAAGGAAGTTTTAATTCTTTTAAGATATGTTCAGCGCATGTTATCATTCTTTTTAATTCATCTGCGCATTTTTTTGGTTCAACAATGCTAACTAATTCCACTTTATAAAATTGGTGTTGTCTAAGCATTCCCTTTGTATCTTTTCCATAACTCCCAGCTTCTTTTCTAAAACAGGCAGTTGATGCAACTAGTCTAAGTGGTAATTCATCTGTGTTTAAAGATTTGTCTCTAACCATATTTGTTAAAATTACTTCAGCGGTAGGGATTAAAAATTTTCTTGTTTTTTCTTCATTTAACTTTATTTCAAACTGATCGGTTTCAAATTTTGGAAGTTGACCTGTTCCAAACATGGTTTCTTCTGTAACTAGAAGCGGTGGTGATATTTCTTGGTAACCGAATTTTTTTGTATGAGTATCCAACATAAAATCAGATATAGCTCTTTCTAATCTAGCTAGATTCCCTTTTAGAAAAACAAATCTCGAACCTGATGTTTTTGTTGCAGTTTCAAAGTCCATCAAATTCATTTTTTTTCCTATTTCATAATGAGATTTAGGTTGAAATTTAAATGTAGGTAAATCACCAACTTTGTTTAATTCTTTGTTAAATTTATCATCCTTTCCGACCGGAACATCGTCTAGGGCTATATTTGGTAAAAAGTTTAAGATTTCGTTTATTTTTCTTCTTAGACTTTCTTGAGATTCTTCTAAGGATTTTATTTCTTTTGATATTTTTTTTGATTTTGCAAATTGAGCTTCATCTTTTTTTTTTGAAATACTTTTTCTTTCTTGTTCATATTTTTCTTTTTTTTGTATTATCTCTCTATTTTTTTTATCTAAATCTAATAAGTCTTTAAAGTTCACTTTTAGATTTCTTTCCTCAAGTTTTTTTTTATAAAAATCAGGATTCTCTCTGATAGATTTAATATTATGCATTATCTTTCTTTTCGGTTAATTTTACAGATAATATAGATAATTCATATAGTATCAATAAAGGTATTGCCAAACCAATTTGTGTTACAGGATCGGGGGGTGTTAATATTGCAGCTGCAGCAAAAATTATTACAATAAAATATCTTCTTCTCTCTTTTAAATATTTAGAATCAATAACTCCTATTCTAGCAAGTAAATTTAATAGTACTGGTAATTGAAAGCTTAAACCAAAAGCAAAAATCAATCTCATAATTAAGGAAAGATATTCGTTTACTTTTGCCTCCAGTTGTATTGGTAAAGTATTTAATTGGCCCGAAGTTTCAAATGATAAAAAAAACTTTATCGCTAATGGCATAACTAAATAATAAACGAGCATTCCTCCTAATAGAAATAATATTGGTGTAGCTATTAGGTATGGTAATAAAGCTTTTTTTTCATTTTTGTATAAACCAGGAGCTACAAATTTCCATATTTGGGTCAAAAAAATTGGGCTACCTAAAAAAATTGCTGCAAAAAAAGCAAGTTTTAAATAGGTAACAAATGTTTCGTGAAGGGCTGTAAAAATTAATCTTCTATCAACACCATCGTTTTTTACTGCTTTAGCATATGGTTCAACTAAAAAATTATAAATAGTTTCGGCAAAAATATATCCAATTACAAAAATTATAAATACAAAAATTAATGAATTAATTAATCTAGATCTCAATTCAATAAGATGACCGGTAATAGAGTTCTGATCTGATTTTTTTTCACTCATCTTTATTTTTATCTTTATTTTTTTTTGAGTATTTTTCTTCTACTGAAGTATCTATATCAACTGACTCGTTAAACTTTTGTTGAATATCTGAAAAATATCTTTTTGTTGATCCGATCCAGCTTCCAATTTTTTTTAAAACTACAGGAAAATCCTTAGGGCCTATAACTAATATTGCCACTAAAACAACTATTAGTAATTCAAACCATCCAATTTGTGGCATTGGTAATTAGTTATTTTGCGAATTTGAATCTTCGTCTTTTTTATCGTCTATTTTTGTTTGACTGCTATCTTCAGAGGACATGCCTTTTTTAAAACTTTTAATTCCTTTTGCAACATCTCCCATTAAGCTAGAAATTTTGCCTCTACCAAAAAGTAGGACAACAAGTACAACTACTATTGCTATTTGCCAAAAACTTATACCCATAAGTACATCCTATACAATAATAACAATTAAATAAATATATTTATTCTTCTATTTTTGAAGATTGTTCTATTGCTTCATCTACATCCGAATAAATATTATCCTTTTTTTCCCCACTTTGATCCTTAAAAAATTTACCTGTACCAAAAATTGATGAATCAACGGTTCCTGCTTCTATTAATCCAGCAGAAGTTAATTCGTCGATTGTTGGTAAATCAGACAATTCCTTTATATTAAAATGATTTAAAAAGTTTTCAGTAGTTGCATACTGTATGGGTTTACCCGGTACATTTTTACGACCAGCTGGTTTTACCCAATCAAGTTCTAGCAAAATTTCTAATGTATTAGTTGCAAAAGCAACCCCTCTTATTTCTTCTATTTCAGATCTGGTAACAGGCTGATGATAAACAATAATTGCAAGCGTTTCTATTGTAGCCTTTGATAATTTTCTTTGCTGTGATTTTTGCAAAGACATAAGTTTAGACAAATCAACTGCAGTTCTGAATACCCATTTCTTAGAAACACATACAAGATTAATTCCTCTTCCAGAATATTCTTTTTGTAAGTTTTCTAAAATTTTTCTTATATCTGTTCTTGTACCCACTCTTTTTTCAATCGTTTCAACATCAAGAGGTTCCTCAGCAGCAAAAATTATTGCTTCTACTTCTCTTTCCAATTTAGATTTTTTTTTAGGAAAATTAATTATGTTATTATTTTTATTTTTTTCCATAAACTATTCTACTTGGTTTTTAATCTCAACGGGGTATGAGTTGATTTTTTTATCAAAATATCATCAAATAATTTTTTTTGCATAATATCAATCAAACCATCTTTCGTTAGCTCTAAACTTGCTGAAAAAATAGAAGCAAGTCCACTTTTTTTTGATTTAATTGACTTATTAAATAGACTGGGAACTAGTTCATTAATTTTTTTCCAATCATCAATAAGCTGCATATTTTCTTTAATTTGTTTAATACCCTCTTGTGTTGTCATAACGGGTAATTTTGGAATATTAATTTTTTGAAATAAAGATTGAGCTTTAACATCAGAATAGCTCTTTAATAATTCATATAAAGTAACTTTATAAATAGGATTTTGTATTGATCTAATTCCTCCTTTTGTTCCTCTATAAAATATATCTCTTCCAATTCTTTCTTTTTTTAACAATTCATCAGATAATAATCTTATCAATTCAAGTTTTTTAAGTTGAAGTTTTAATTTTTCTGCGATCTCTGACGCTTTAAAATTTTCTTCTTCGTCATCAGGTAGAAGTAACCTAGATTTTAAATATGTTAACCAAGTTGCCATTAATAAATACTCAAAAGCTAAATCTAAGTTTTTGTCCTTAAAGTTTTTAATAAAGTCTGTAAATTCATCTGCTAATTTAGTTACAGAAATTTTTGTTAAATCAACTTTTTGTGTTTTTGCTAATTCAAGCAAAGTTTCAAGAGGGCCAGAATAATTTGGAATATCAACTGATATAGAATTACTCATTTTTGATTCCATCTAACAATCTTATCTTAAAAAATCATAAAATTGATATGTTTTTTTTTGCGTAAACTTGTCGATTCTTTGTAAATTCTTTAATAATTTTTTAGACTCCTTTATTTCTCCTTTACAATACAATACTAAATTGCATCCAGAATTAAGTGCTTTTTTAGCATTTAAATCTAAATCACCTCTCAACGCTTTCATTGAAATATCGTCTGAAATAACAAGTCCTTTAAATTTAAGTTGTTTTCTTATTATCTTATTTATTATTTTTTTTGAATGTGTTGCTAAAGATTTAGAGTCTATTTTTTTATAAAGAACATGTGCTGTCATCAAAAAATGGGATTTTAAATTTTTAAATGCTGAAAAATCTTTATAATAAAGTCTGTTTGCTTTTTTATTAACTACAGGAAGTTTTTTGTGACTATCGACATTCGCACAACCATGCCCAGGTGCATGTTTAACAACCGAAGCAATTTTTTTTACTTTAAGGAAAGATGTACAAAACTTTCCTAAAGTTTTAACTGTTTTTAAATTATTTGAATATGATCTTCCTTTTATTATTTCATGAGTAGATTTTTGTAATAAATCCATAACAGGAATAGTATTAATATTAACTCCTAAATCCTTAAGTATGTTAGAAAGTGTTTCTAAATAATACCTATAAATTAATTTACCTTTTTTTTTATTTTTTTCATAAATTTTCCCAAAAAAATATTGAGAAAATTCTCTTGTACTAAATAAATTTGAAAGTCTTGAAACTTTACCACCTTCCTCATCAATCATAATAGGGTAAAAAGGATCTTTCATACAATTTCTAATTTGTTTGATAAGAATTCTAGTTTGTTGAAAAGACCGAATGTTTCTTTTAAATAAAATGATTCCCCAAGGTTTGTCTTTTTGTAAAAGTTTTTTCTCCTGTATACTTAGCTTTTGACCTTTTATGCTTATTATGGCTGCTTTTCTATTCATTGTTTTTTAGTAAATTCCAAAAATATCTTTTTTTTATTTTTTTCTCTTCTAAATTTTCGTAACTGTAATCAATAATGTTGTTTGTATCATTTTTTAAAAAAGGAAGATCTGAAATTTTTTTTTCAATATTTTTTAAATAATTAAGCCTATTATTTTTAATTTTATTTATATTATCTTTAGAAAAATAAATCGCAAAAACAAAGATTATAAAAAAAGTTATAATTGAAAAATATATGACTAATAATACTTTTTTGTACATTACATTTTTTTCGGTAATGAAACTCCCAAAATATTCATCCCATTTTCCAATACTATAGAAATTAATTGAAAAATTTTGAATGATAGATTACTAGCAATTTTTCCATCTTTTATAAATCTGAAATTAGGATCTTCATTTCCTTTGCTCCAGTAAGCATGGAATATTGTAGAAAGTTCATAAAGATAAAAGGGAATTCTATGAGGTTCAAATTTTTTAGATGCTAAATCAATAACTTTAGGCCATTCTATAATTTTTCTTAAAAGTTTATATTCAAAAGCATTTATTTGGAAATTATTTAAATTTAGTTTTATTTTGCTGTTTGTATTTGTTTTTAACAGTCTAAATAAAGAATTAATTCTGGCGTTGCAATATTGAACATAAAAAACTGGATTCTCTTTATTTTTTTCTAAAACTTTATTAAAATCAAATTCTAACTCCATATCACTACTTCTGTTTAACATCATAAATCTAATTGCATCCTTCTCCACTTCTTTTAAAAGGCTGCTCAATGCAACAAAATCACCAGATCTCTTTGACATCTTAAAAGGTTCTCCGTTTTTTAAAAATTTTACAAGCTGAGAAACTTTGCAAATTAATTTTGTTTTGTCTTTTGATAAAGCTCTAACTGCTGCAGATATTCTTTTTATATAACCAATGTGATCAGCACCAAGAATATTGACCAGATAATCATATTTTTTTGATACTTTCGTTGAGTGATAACCAACATCATTAGCAAAATATGTCCATGTTCCGTCGTTTTTTTGTAAAGCCCTATCTGAATCATCTCCAAATAAAGTGGATTTAAAAATTAATCTTTTAGTTCTTTTCCAATTTGAAGAATCTTCTCCTTTTGGTGGTTCGAGAAAACCTTCTACTACAAAACCATCTTTTTTTAATTTATTTATACTTTTGGAAACCAAATTTTTTTCAACTAATTTAGTCTCAGAAAAAAAATAATCGTGTTTAACTCCTAGTGATTTAAGATCCGATTTAATTGAATCTAGAGAATATTTAAGAGATTCTTTTTTAATAATTTTATAATTTTTTTCAAAATTAATTAAATTAATATTTTTATTACTTTTTAAAATTTTCTTAGCTATAT
>CAZUWS010000034.1:0-6020 GCA_964624295.1 uncultured Candidatus Pelagibacter sp.
TTATGAACCTGCTTTATAGAAGCCTGAACTTCTTTTAAGACATTCTCTGGAAGATCATCCTCAGCGAAGTCTATTTTTGCTTCAATATAAGACAAGGATTTAACTAACTTTTCTCTTAAAGAATTGTAGTGATTTGATGCATTGCCTTGAATCAATTTTATGGCCTGCTGTCTTTGAAGCTCCGTTTCAGCATGTATAAGATCCCCTATGCTTTCCGCTTCTATTAAATCCATTTTATTGTTTTGAAATGCAAGCTTTGTGAATTCTCCGGGTTCTGCTAATCTACAATTTTCTTGGTTTCCAAGTACCCTTAAAAAACAACTAACAACAGCATTGCTTCCATGGGTATGAAATTCTGCCAAATCCTCACCTGTGTAACTGTTCGGACCAGGTGACCACAACAGCAATCCCTCATCAATTATTTTACCATTTGAAGGATCATAAAATTTACAAAGATTAACTTCTTTGGATTTAATGTCATTTTTCTTAGTTATTAATTTTGAAATTTGAAGACTATCTTTCCCAGATAATCTTAAAATAGCTATACCTGAAGGACCTCTCCCTGTTGATAGTGCAAATATATTCATTTGTTTTTTTTCTAGTTTTTCATAGCATAGAATATATGGAAAATACCATTTCTTTTAACACTAAGTTTGGTCAAATTTCAGCTACTGAAACAAAGGGTAAAGTAACCTCTATTCAATTTAAAAGGTTCAAAAAAAAAGGCTTGTCATCGATAAATCTAAGAAAGCTCAGAAGTAATATTAATGCTTATTTTAAAGGAAAAATTAATAACATAAAAATTCCAATAAAAATTGCAGGGAACCCAATGCAAAAGAAAATATGGAATGAATTGAAAAGAATTAAAAAAGGCGAAACAAAAAGTTATGGTCAAATTGCTAAAAAACTTAATATTTCTCCCAGATATGTAGGAAAAGTTTGTGGCCAAAACAGGCATATATTAGTCATTCCTTGTCATAGAGTTATAAGGTCTGATGGATCGCTTGCTGGATTTTCTGCATACGGAGGTATCAACCTGAAGAGAAGATTGATACAATTTGAGAAAGATGACCCATTTAAAAAAGAATAAAATTTTAATTTTTTTTTTTATCTTTGGCCTTTTACAGATTTATTATTTATATAGCAAAAGAAGTAATTTTAATTTTGAAATTTTAAGAAATCCATTTAAAAAAGACTCTCATATAAATCTTGTTTTAGAAAAACCAGTAATTGAAAGTAAGCAGATTATTCAATCATTTAACCTAAAAAAATTTAATCTAAGCCAAAAATTGAAGGATAAGGATAGTTATTTTTATCAGAGACTAATTGAATATAATTATCCTGTAAGAATGGATCCAAAAGAAGAGTACACATTTTTCCTATTAGAAGAAAAAAATACTTGCAAAGATATTTTTAAAGGAAAATTTATTAAATTGAAAAAATGTTAATAGAATTAAAAAATTTTAATAATAATATAACTCTAGCATTATTAATTTTAATACTTAATAGCTATCTATTTTTAAGTATCAACCTACCAATTGAGATATTAAAAATAAATTTAGTAATTTTTTTTACAGTTTTTATATATTTTTATCTCAAATATTTTAAATATAATTTTCCCTTAAAATTATATTTTTTACTTATCCTGCTTATTTGTTTGGGAGAACCTGCAATAAATTGGGATCTGAGAAGCATTTATTTGTTTCATGCAAAAAGAATATTTTTTGATGACTCTATTTATTCCATTGTCGACAATTATGCTCAGTTTAGTCATAACGACTACCCACTGTTAGTCCCTGCTTTCTCATCTTCTTTTGCATTTTTAGTTGGCTATTGGCACGAAATATTCCCCAAAAGTGCTTTTACATTTATTTATCTGCCACCACTGATATTTCTTTCTTCGTACCTAAATAATAAAAAATATATAATTTTTTTGTCTGTATTAATTTTTTTTATCGGACAATATTTATTTAATGGTGGGGCAGATGGAATTGTATCTGTTTATTTTATAACTTGTGCTTTTTGTTTTTATTACATTTTTTTTGAGAAAAATAATAAAAAAATAGATTCTATTTTTTATATACTTACAGTTCTTTTCTGCACATCTCTTTCTTTAATCAAAAATGAAGGTTTGGCTCTTTTGCTAGTTATTTTTACAACTACTGTATTGATCAAACTGTTTGAAAAAAAAATGTTAAACTCAGAATTTATAAAGAAAATAATCTTTTTATCAGTATCATTTCTACCAATGTTATTATGGAAATTATTTTGTTACAAAAATAATATTGCTAATGATTATGTAAATGCAAACTTTTTAGATCAAGTCTTATCAAGAATAAGTGCTTTAGAAAATTATGAACTTTTTTTTCACTATTTCTTCTTCTCTAATGAAAAAATTATAATAGCACTAGCTATATTTTTAATTTCTTTCTATGTAAATTTTAATAAAAAGCTATTTTATTATTCTTTGCTTATATTCTTTTCTTATTTAACTATTATATTGTTAATTCATTTTTCAACACCACTGGACTATGTACATCAACTTGAAACTAGTTCTTTTAGAATAGTAAAAACTTTCACTCTTCTTTTAGGATTCTTTGCTGTCTATAATATAAAAATTCAGAAATAGTTAAGAATATTTATTACTTGAAAAAATTATATTTTATAATACAAAAAACTGCTTTTAAACCGTCAATGGCTCTAATTTTTTTTCCTTCCTCATAAGTTCTGCCTTGATACGTAATGCCAACTTCAAAAAACTTAAATTTTTTTTTCGCTAATTTTGCAGTAACTTCTGGTTCAAAACCAAATCCATTTTCATTTATATTAATACTTTTAATAGCTGATGTTTTAAAACATTTAAATCCTGTCTCCATATCTGACAAATTAATGTTCGTGCATATATTAGAAAAAACAGTTAAAAAATAGTTAGCTACTCTGTTCCAAAAATACAAAACCCTTTTTCCTTCGGAACCTTTAAATCTAGATCCATACACAACATCGGCTTTAAAATCTTCTATAGGCTTAATTAACTTTGGATATTCTCGTGGATCATACTCTAAATCTGCATCCTGAATTATAACAATTTTACCACTAACATGTTCTATTCCAGTCCTAATACAAGCTCCCTTACCAAGATTCATTTCATGGTAAAAAATTTTATTAACCAAAGGACTTATTTTTGATTTCAACAATTCTTTTGTTCCGTCATTGGAACAGTCATCAACAATAATAATTTCTTTCTCGGAAATTTCGGATTTAATTACCCTTGAAACTATTTTCTCTATAGTTTTTGCTTCATTGTAACATGGAATTAAAATTGTAATTTTTGTCATTAGTTTACTGAAAAATACCTTTATCAGATATTTTTAAGCTTAATTTTTTCAAAAATTTAAATTTATCAATATCTTTTAAAATTATTTCTTTGAGTAAAGAGGTGTTTTGATTATGTTTAAAAAATTTATTGGTAAAATTTATTCCTAATCCAAACAATAAATTTTCTGGCTTTCTTGAATAAATAAACTTTTCAAGAATCCTAGAATCTTTTATTTGCAAGCCTAAAGATTGATATTCTCGGATATATTCGAAGAGCTTTTTTATATCTCTTAAAATTAAATTAAACCCCTGTCCCGCGATTGGGTGCACGTTATAAGAACTATCGCCCAAAACTAATGAATTTTTCTTAACAAAATTAACATTTAGTTTGAAAGAAACTGGAAATGCTATTGGATCATCAAGGGTCATTTTTGTTCCTGAATCTAGTATGCTTTTTAATTTTAGATGAACTAATTTTTTTATACTGTTAATTTTCTGTTTTCTATAATCCTTATTCATACTCCAAACAAAAGAAAACATATTTTTTTTTATAGGCAAAATAGCTAAAGGTCCTTCTTTTAAAAAATACTGTTTTGGATCAGAAATATTAGAGTTGTGTTTAACCAAAGAGGTAAAAGAAATTTCTTTTACATCATCTTCTATAAATCTTTTTCCAACAAATTGTGAGACTATATTAGATTGTCTACCTAGACAGAGTGCTATCAAATCATAATATAAATTTTTATTTTTTATAGAAATAGTTGACTTCTCAACATCAATCTTTGTTACTTCTCCATTAATAATTTTTATATTTTTTTGTTTTTTTATATTTTTAAAAAATATTTTCTTCAATTTTTGATTCTCAACAATATGAAGCAAATATTTTCCTTCATCTTTAAAATTCATAAAGTGATAATATCTACCCAATTTTTCATGATACAAATCTATATTCTTGCAAGAATAAAATATTTTTAAATCACTATGGCTCAGATGACTTGATAAAAAAGAATGATTACTTTCTGAAATAGCTGTGGTTCTAGAATCTTTAAATTTTTTAACTTTTTGGTTTTTAAATATAAAGTCAATTTCAACATCTAGTTTGCTTAAGACTAAAGCAGCAGTTAAGCCCGCTAAACCATCTCCTATTATGCAAATTTTTTGTTTTTTCATATTTTTATAAACTTTATCAATTTTGTATAAATGATACAAAGTAAACTAGGTGATTCGGGAAATGCAATTAAATAGTAGTTTATTTGATAATATCGCTAACTTTATCAAAAGACGTCTTATTGAGTTTTTTGGACTAATTTTGATAGCATTTTTTTTATTATATACATTTGCGATAGTTAATTATTCTGCAGAAAACTCAACCTTAATTTATAAAGCAGATAATTCTGATACTACCAGTGTTTTTTATTATTATTCAAACATAATAGCAGACCTCTTTTTGCAAAGTTTTGGTTTAATATCTTTTCTAATAGGAATAACCATATTTTCATGGGGTATAAATCTTATAATCAGTAAAAAAATTCCCAATATACTGAGTAGGTTCTTCTATATAGTTATATACATATTTTTTGGATGTTTATTTATTTACTCAAGTTACAATAATTCTTTCTGGTTGATTGATAATGGAAATTCAGGATTTGTGGGGGAAAAAGTTTTTAATTTTATTTATGATTTTTTTCCAATTATCGAAAATGATTTTCTTAATTTAGGCTTTTTATTTCTAGCTATTTGTTTTTTTATTCTTGGATCATCAATAAATCTAAAAAAACTATTTGCTTATTTATTTAAGAAAATTTTTAATAAAAGTGATGAAAAAGAAATAATTTTAAAGGATGAACTTCAAGAATTTACTCAAGTAAATCAAGGTTTAACCGAAACAAAACAACAGTCTTTCTCTTTCAAAAGTTTTGATAACAATAAATCAAATAAATATAAATTACCTCCTATATCTTTGTTGGAAAAAAATAAAAATCTAACTATAAAAAAATCTGTACAAAAAAACATTGGTTCGGATTTTCTTGAAAAAGTCTTGTTGGACTTTGGTGTTAAAGGAAAAATAAAAAAAATTAGCAACGGACCTGTTGTAAGTCTATATGAATTTGAACCAGCACCCGGGGTTAAAGTCTCAAAAATTATTAGTTTATCAGATGATATAGCGAGACACACTAGTTCAGTATCTGCAAGAGTGTCTGTTATACCCGGAAAAAATACTGTAGGAATAGAAATACCAAATTCAAAAAGAGATGATGTATTTCTTACAGAAATTATTTCGTCTGATAGTTTTAATAAAAAAGATACAAAACTTCCAATTGCTTTAGGGAAAAGTATATCTGGAATTCCAATAACAGTTGATCTTACATCAATGCCACATCTTTTAGTTGCTGGAACAACTGGCTCTGGAAAATCTGTTTGTATAAATAGTATTATAATGTCTTTACTTTATAAGCATGGGCCAGATAGCTGTAAATTTATTTTGATTGATCCAAAAATGTTAGAACTATCTTCTTATGAAGGTATACCTAATTTATTAACTTCGGTTATTACTGATGCAAAAAAAGCAACTTCGGCATTAAGTTGGACGGTAAGAGAAATGGAAAGTAGATACAGATTGATGAGTTCTGAAGGTGTAAGAAATATTGACGGTTATAATGAAAAACATAAATTAAAAATGCCTTACATAGTAGTAGTGGTTGATG
>CAZUWS010000035.1:0-5687 GCA_964624295.1 uncultured Candidatus Pelagibacter sp.
AAAAAAGTATAAAGAACATTAAAGATATTCCTGACATAACAATTCCCAAAGTTAATATCTGGGACATGAACAAACTTTCTAAAAGATTATTGAATAATATAAGAACCCCAGCTAATTTGAATTCTTCACGATTTAAGCCCAGTTCGTTTTCTAAATCATGGTTAATTTTTTTAATAAGCTCATTTCTTCTCAAATCTTCTTTAGAGTCTAAAATTCTTAAACCAATTCTTGCTTCATTATTTTTTATAGAAATATAAGGATCAATTATCTCTTTTTTTATCGAATCTGGTATTTTAGTGTACAAAACTCCCATTTCTAGACCTTGTAATTTTTTTCCGTCAGTTAGATCTTCAGCGACTCTAACCACAGATGCAAAAGATATAACCTTTCCTACAGAATCTAGCTCATCCAAGTAATCATGAACTTGAGTAATTCTGTCTATTTTGTCTCTAGTAAACCAATATTTTGCATCGTCTTTTTCCTCTTCACCCCAATCATCATCAAATTCATCGTCCTTCTCTTTTTTTGGAAATTTTACTATTACGTCTAGAGGAGTTGTTCCTCCAAGCTTTTTATCAATTAACTTCATTCCTTTATAAATCTCAGTTTCTTTGTCAAAATAGTTTATAAAACTATTCTCTACCTCAAGTTTTGTTATTCCAATAATACTGACAATCACAACAAGTATTGCTGATGTAAAAATTGTTTTAGTATTTTTTTGCGAAACTCTACTCAAGAAAGAAGTAATTCTTGATTTTTTTTGATCTTTATAATCAATATTTTTTTTGCTTAGAATATTTAAAACTGATGGCAAAAGGGTAAAAGTTACAGACATTGATACCAACAATCCTACTGTCATCATCCAACCAAAATCTATAATAGGTTTGATACCACTAAATATTAAGGATAAAAACGCACATATAGTTGTGAGGACAGTGTAAAGTATTGGCCAAAACATTTTTTCAGAAGTCCAGATAAGTGCTTCACTATTCGAAACATCTGGATTCTCTTTTCTAAATTGCAAATATCGAACACTCATGTGAATGTTCATAGCCATTGTTAAAATCAACATTAACGCAATAAAGTTTGAAGATATAACCGTAACCTTCCAGCCAACCAAACCCAAAAAACCAATCATAATTAAAACTGAAAAGAAACAGCTAAGCAAAGGTATCAGTACCCAAAGCAAACTTCTAAACACAAACCAAAGGGTGCAAACAATAAATAAAAATACTCCAGCTCCAAAAACAACAATATCATTCTTTATAAATGTCATCATATCATCAGCTATCATTGGAATTCCTCCAAGATGAATTACAGGATATATGTCTGAAGAGCTTCTTTTAACTTTTCCAGGAGCAGGATGTTCTTGAATAATCTTTCTTATTTCATTTATATTTTCATGATTTTTTTTATTGTATGATTTTTTATAAGAATCATAATCTTTCAGAAAGGTTTTGTAAGCACTTTTCTCCTTAGACGTAAGTTGTCCCTGAACTTTTCTTTCAAGATAATCATTCTTTGTTTCTATTAATTCAGCCAACTTTTTATCAGATTTTATATAAACTAGAATTCCACTTGTCTTTCCATCTTCACTAATTACAAAATTTTTGTATATTGGACTTTCAATAATTTCATTAAAACCTCTATCTATATCAACATCTGTACTGGATAAAGTTTTGAAATTTTTTATTCTTTCTGCCAATGGGTCATCGTTATTCTTCAGCAAAGGAACATCTAAGACTGTAATTACATTATCTACCCAGCTCAGATTCTCCAAGGAATTTTTTAATAGCTGTAGATTTTTAATAGTATTTTCTGATTTGAAATTATAGTCTTCGCTAGGAGCGTGAGTATAGGTTAAAACTAAAAAGTCCTTAGAACCATACTTTTTATTTACTTCTCTTAAATATTTTAAGTCAGGGTCGTTCTCTAAAAGAAGAGTATCCGAAGAAGCATCTAACTGAAAATTTTTTGCAAAATATGTAAAACTCAACAATATAAGGAGAAGAACAAATAAGGTAAATTTTGGTTTTTTAATTATAGAGCTTTTATATAAATTAGAGAGGGTCACTATTACCAGATATAACTTAAAAGCATAGAATTTAAAATTATAAATTTATTCTATGTTTTTTGGGCGTCTTTGAACTTAGTATAAATGGCCTCAAACTCTACTTTTACATTTCCAGTTGGACCATGCCTTTGTTTTCCAATCATTATGTCTGCAGATCCAAGGATTTCATTCATCTTAGATTGCCATTCAGCATGTTCAATACTTCCCAATTTAGGTTCTTTTCTTTCAAGATAATATTCTTCTCGATATACAAACATGACAACATCAGCATCTTGTTCTATAGAACCCGATTCTCTTAAATCAGACAGCTGTGGTCTTTTGTCATCTCTTTGTTCAGTGGCACGGGAAAGCTGAGAAAGAGCAAGGACAGGAACATTCAATTCTTTTGCTAAAGCTTTTAAGCCCTGTGTTATTTCTGATATTTCTTGAACTCTTCCATCATATCTTCTAGATCCTGATGCCATCAGCTGAATATAATCAACAACAATTAAATCTAAACCAAACAACCTTTTCATTCTTCTTGCTCTATTGGATAAAGTGGAAATTGTAATTGCCGGAGTTTCATCAATTAACATAGGTAGCTCATGAATATTTCTTGAAGTTTCGATCAATCTATTCATCTCTTCCTCAGTTATCTTACCCCTCCTAATATCATTTGATTTGATCCTGGACTGTTCCGATACAATTCTTGTTGATAGCTGTTCGGAAGACATTTCTAAAGAAAAGAAAGCGACAACTGATTTTTTATTTTCATCAGAATTTTTTTTTGCAGCATGAAATGCAATATTAGTTGCTAAAGCTGTCTTACCCATTGATGGCCGGCCAGCTATTATTATTAGATCGGATTTATGAAATCCTCCTAGTCTTTCATCAAGGTCTGTAAGGCCGGTAGGAACTCCAACTATACCCTGATCATTTTTCATTGCATTAGTAGCCATCTCTAAAGTTTGATCTAAAGCCTTGCCAAATTGAGAAAAAGATTGATTAAAAGTTCCTCTTTCAGCCAAATCAAATAAAGATTTTTCTGTGTTTTGAATTATATCATCACCAGTTTTTTCTAAAGAATCATCCATAGATTCTTCAGATAAATTTTCAGAAATTTTTACAAGCTCTCTTTTAACAAATTTTTCATGAATAATTTTGGCATAATCGATACATTGTTTTGTAGACGAAGAAAACCTTGTAAGTTTAACCAGATACTCAGTACCTCCAACTTCTGCAAGACTGTCTTCATTTTCAAATGCACTTTTCAAAGTTATTGGATTTGCTATCATTCCTTTGTTGTGAAGTTTTTCAATAAATTCATATATTTTTGAGTGTAATGGATCATAAAATTCTTTCTGGTTAACAATACTTGCTATCTCATCGATTATATCGTTGTTTACAAGAACAGACCCTATAAGTGCTTGCTCAGCTTCTATATTTGAAGGAAGCTTTATCTCTTTTGAAAGGGTTTTCAATTTAAGGTTATCCATAACGAACCAGGTTTTATCTTAAAAAAACGGTTGTTGTAAAAGCAAAAGTTATTAACTTTTTTTTCTATCTGTGGAAAATTAAATTATTTTTTTGGTTTCTTTTTTTCAACCAAGACACGTAATTCAGCAATTAGGTCTGAATGTAAATTTATTGACAAAGAAAATTCACCAATTTTGTTTATTTCTTGTTTTAGGTCAATTTGAGACGGATGAACAGTTTGTTTTAAGTTATCCAAGAAGTATTTGGAGATTTCTTTTGGTTTAATGCTGCCATACAACTCTCCATTTTCCTTAGTTTCTTTTGTAAATACTACTGTTTTTTTCTTTATTTTTTCATAGATTTCTTTTGCAATTTTCTTCTGTTCAACATTCTTTTTATTGATCTCAGTTCTTTTTCTATTAACATAATCTATGTTTTTTTTGTCCGCTCTAAGTGCTTTGCCAAATTTCAGAAGAAAGTTTCTTCCATAACCATCTTTGACATTCACTACTTGTCCGACGTCGCCTAAGTTTCTTATTTTTTCTAGTAAAATAATTTCCATTTAAATTAAACCCAAAATTTTTGCCCTTTTAATTGCTGTTGACAGCTCTCTTTGTTTGTATTGGCTTACAGAAGTTATACGTGATGGTAAAATTTTGCCGGTGTCTGACAAATATCTTCTTAATAATTTGATATTTTTATAATCAACCTCAGGTGCATTCTTTTGAGATAGTGGACAACTTCTTCCAAATTTCATATCTGGCTTTTGAAAAAGAGTTAACCTATTTTGATTGCCAAATTTCTTTCCACCTTTTTTTTTCTTTTTATCTCTTCTCATAAAATCTATTTTTTGCTGCTGAAATATTCATTTGTTAAATCAAGTTTGTCGTATTTTACAGTTAAATATCTAATAACATTGTTATCGATGGACAATTGTTTTTCTATCTCTTTAACAATTTTACTTTCAACTTCTAACTTAAAGTGCACAAAGATCCCTTTTCTATTTTTCTTAATTTTATTTGCCAGGCTCAACAAACCCCATTTTTCAGTTTTTAATATTTTTCCAGATTTGCCAATAACTTTTGAATATTTGTCTATTAAGTTATCAACCTCTTTGTCAGAAAGGTCTTGTTTTCCAATGAATGTATGTTCGTAAAAAGCCATTTTTCCAATTAAATTAATACTTTTTTAGATCGGACTTATACTATTTAAATTTTGTTTGTACAATAGTAATAATAATGAAATTTTATATTTAAATTAAAATGAAAACTCTAATGTTTCCAGGTCAAGGTTCTCAGTCCGTAGGTATGGGGTCGGATCTGTACAAAAATTTTGAGTTGGTAAAAAATCTTTTTAAAGAAGCCGACCAAAGATTAAATTATCCTATATCTAAAATAATTTTGGAAGGACCAGAAAACGAACTTAAACTTACAAAAAATACACAACCAGCTATTATGACGATAAGTTATTCTATATTTAAACTAATGACTGAAGAATTTAATTTTCCAACAAAAGATATTAAATATTTTGCGGGACATTCCCTGGGTGAATATAGTGCTCTCGTATCTATTGGATCTTTAAATTTTCAAGATGCTCTCTATCTTTTACATGAGAGAGGAAAATCAATGCAGGAGGCTGTACCTGAAGGTAAAGGCTCTATGTTGGCTGTAATGGGACTGACAATGCATGAGATTGAAAAATATATCGATCAAATAAAAGAAAAAGGCATATGTGAAATAGCAAATGATAATTCTGATAGTCAAATTATTTTAAGTGGAGAGAAAACAGCCATGGATGAGATTAGTAAATTATTAAAGTCAGATAAAAAAAAATCAATTTTTTTACCAGTAAGTGCTCCTTTTCATTCTTCTCTTATGAAAAGTGCAGCTGAAAAAATGAAAGATAAAATTTATAAGACTAACTTTAAAAACCTTTCAACAGAGTTAGTAACCAACGTAACTGCAAAGGCGGAAAAGGATGGTGAAAATATTAAAAAATTGCTCGTCGAACAGATTTATTCAAAAGTTAGATGGAGAGAGAGTATTCTTTATATGATCAAAAACGGTGTTGATGAATTTAGTGCAATTGGACCAGGAAAGGTATTATGTGGAGTTGTCAAAAGAATTAGTTGAATTGATTGCGTTAGGAGTAAAAATAC
>CAZUWS010000035.1:5697-5959 GCA_964624295.1 uncultured Candidatus Pelagibacter sp.
GGTGGAGCACTTGTGAAAAAATTTGTTTCACTTGGGGGCACTGTTCTTGGCACATGTACAAAAGGTGATAAGTTAGATCTTATAAAAAAAAATTATCCAACCGTTAAAATTAAAAAATTTAATATATCTGAACATTCGGCAATCGAAGAATTTATTGATTCAGCCGAATCGGAACTAGGAGGATTGGATATTTTAGTTAACAATGCAGGAGTTAATGTAGATAATTTATCTTTAAGAATGAAAGACGAAGAATGGAAAAAGG
>CAZUWS010000036.1:0-5926 GCA_964624295.1 uncultured Candidatus Pelagibacter sp.
CTTTTGAAAAAGGATCAATTAGTCCAAGATTTAGGGGCGAACATGCTTTAAGGCGCTATTCAAATGGCGAAGAAAGATGTATCGCTTGTAAATTATGCGAAGCCATCTGTCCTGCCCAAGCAATAACTATCGAATCAGAAGAACGTTCAGATGGAAGCAGAAAGACCACTCGTTATGACATTGATATGATAAAATGTATTTATTGTGGATTATGTGAAGAGTCTTGCCCTGTAGATGCAATAGTTCAGGGTCCAAACTTTGAATTTGCAACAGAGACAAGAGAAGAGCTTTACTACAATAAAGAAAAACTATTAGAAAACGGTGACCGATGGGAATCGGTTTTAGCTGAAAACTTGAAACTTGATAAACCTTATAAATAAATTCTAGATGATAGCTCACGCTTTATTTTTTTATTTTTTTTCCACAATTGCAATTTTGTCTGCAATTATGGTTATAGTTTCTAGGAATACAGTACATGCTGTCTTTTTTCTTATCTTAGATTTTATTTCAATTGCATCGCTTTTTATAATGATTGGAGCAGAGTTTTTAGGAATGATGATGCTTATAGTTTATGTTGGAGCAGTTGCAGTTTTATTTTTATTTGTAGTAATGTTGATGAATGTTAGTGAACAAAAATTATCATGGTTTAGAGGTTCAAAAAAATCAAATCACATTCCAGTTGGACTTGCAGTAGGAGCAGTAATTCTACTTGAACTTATAGTTATAGTTGGCGGTTGGAAATATAGAGACACTTTTACCGAGACAAAATTTCTAAATTTTGAAGGTGATTTTACTAATACACATGCAATAGGAAACGTAATGTATACAGAGTACATACATTTATTCCAAATTTCTGGAATAATTTTATTACTCTCTATGATTGGAGCCATAGTTTTAACTTATAGAAAACGAGAGGGCGTAAAGAAGCAAAGCTATTTTACGCAGGTATCTAGAGAAAGAGAAGATTCTATAAAATTAGTTGAAGTTGAATCTAATAAGGGAGTAAATCTTGATGATTGAAGTTGGTTTGGGACATTATCTTACTTTTAGTGCAATAATTTTTTCAATCGGTACACTTGGAATTTTTGTAAACAGAAAAAATGTTATTGTTATTCTAATGTCCATCGAGTTGATATTATTGGCAGTCAATATTAATCTTGTTGCATTTTCTATCTACCTTGAAGATATAACTGGCCAAATATTCACAATGCTTATTTTAACAGTTGCAGCAGCTGAGGCTGCTATAGGCTTGGCAATTATCGTTTCATACTACAGAAACAAAGGGTCAATAAGAGTAGAAGAAATAAATGAGATGAAAGGTTAGATGGAATACGCAGTTATATTTTTGCCTTTATTCGGAGCTATAGCTGGATATTTATCTAAATATTTTGGCGATACGGCCTCTCAATTATTTACTACACTTTCAGTTTGTCTCTCTGCAGTTTTATCAATAGCAATTTTTTATAACGGTATTACTCTTGGGAGCTATGGAAATTATTTAATTTACGAATGGATTACTTCGGGTGATTTTCAGGTAAGTTGGTCAATAAATATAGACCCGCTAAGTTCCATAATGTTAGTTGTAGTTACTTTAGTTTCAGCTTTAGTACACATTTATTCAATTGGATACATGAATCATGATCCAAGCAAGCCAAGATTTATGTCTTACCTTTCCCTATTTACTTTCTTTATGCTGGCATTGGTAGTGTCTGATAATTTTTTACAGTTGTTTTTTGGATGGGAAGGAGTTGGCTTATCATCATATCTTCTAATCGGTTTTTGGTATAAGAAAGATTCGGCAAATAAAGCCGCTATAAAAGCTTTTATAGTGAATAGAGTGGGAGATTTTGGATTTGCAATAGGTATATTTCTTATATTTTTATTTTTTGGAACTTTAAATTATAATGAAGTTTTTCAATTAGTTCCAAGCTTCTCAGAAAAAACAATTAATTTTATTGGATTTGATACAAATTTAGTAACTTTGATTTGTTTATTTTTATTTGTTGGTGCAATGGGAAAATCAGCTCAGTTTTTTTTACATACATGGCTTCCAGATGCCATGGAAGGACCAACTCCTGTTTCAGCATTAATTCATGCGGCAACAATGGTTACAGCTGGAGTATTTTTAGTAGTGAGATGTTCGCCTATTTTTGAATATTCTCAATTTGCACTAAACTTTGTAGCTATCATAGGGATGATAACAGCATTTTTTGCCGCAACGGTTGCGATAGTTCAAAATGATATAAAAAAAATAATTGCATATTCAACATGCAGTCAACTTGGATACATGTTTTTTGCAGCAGGTGTAGGAGCCTATCATGTAGCGATATTTCATTTATTTACCCATGCTTTTTTCAAGGCATTATTATTTTTAGGCTCAGGTTCAGTTATACATTCAATGCATGATGAGCAAGATATTAGAAATATGGGTAATCTATGGAGAAAACTGCCTTTTACTTGGATCTCTATGATTGTGGGAACCTTAGCCCTTACTGGCTTCCCTTTGTTATCCGGTTATTATTCAAAAGATGCAATTATAGAATTTGCATATTTAAGCCATACTAACACTGGCTATTTTGCGGCTGCTGTAGGAATAATTACAGCATTATTAACTGCTATTTATTCTTGGCGACTAATATTTAAAACTTTTCATGGGAGATTCAATAATCAAAAAATCTCAAAATCAGATATACATGAATCGGGTTTATCAATAACTTTACCTCTTTTTATTTTAATCTTGGGTTCAATTTTTTCAGGCTTTTTATTAAAAGATTTTTTGATTGGACATCACTATACAGATTTTTGGGGAGGTTCCATTTTATTATTAAAAGAATTTGTTCACGAAGAAGTTCCAGCTTGGCTTCTATATTTAACCCCATCTTTAGTGACAGCATCAATTCCACTATCTTACTATTTATTTGTAAAAAACGTTAAGATTTTAGACAAAATTAAATCCAAAAACCAAACGCTTTATGAATTTTTATTAAACAAATGGTACTTCGATGAGATTTATGAATTTATTTTTACAAAACCAATTAAGGCAATCGGATTATTTTTTTGGAGATCAGGCGATATAAAAACTATTGATAGATTTGGTCCAGACGGTCTCTCAAAGCTTGTAAAGATTATCTCTAACAAGGCAACAAAGTTACAGAGCGGATATATATTTGATTATGCTTTTGTAATGTTGTTGGGATTTTCTTTGTTATTAACTTTTTTTATTATATATAAATGAACTTTCCAATACTATCATCAATTACTTTTTTACCTTTAATCGGAGCTTTTTTTGTTTTTTTAACTCGAAGCGAAAAAAATCAGACGAATAAAGGAGCAATATATGTCTCTCTATTTACAAGTTTTGTAAATTTTTTTCTAACATTGTTTTTGTGGTATTCATTTAACAATAAAATTTCAAACTTTCAATTTGTTGAAGAAGTAATCTGGATCAGTGGTTTTATAAAATTTAAGTTTGGTATAGATGGAATCTCTATCTTATTTATTGTATTGACTGCTTTTATCATTCCTATTTCTGTTATTTCTTGCATCAACAGTGTTAAGACAAGACTTAAAGAATTTTTAATCGCCATTCTTATATTAGAAACTTTCATGATTGGAGTTTTTTGTTCACTTGATCTGGTAACTTTTTACCTTTTCTTTGAGGCGGGCTTAATACCTATGTTCTTAATTATTGGTATATGGGGTGGTTCAAGAAGAGTTTATTCGGCATTTAAATTCTTTTTATTTACACTTTTAGGTTCTGTTTTAATGCTTGTAGCTATAATTTCTATATACTGGATTACCGGAACAACAGACGTTACAGAAATTTATAAGATTAAAATACCTTCGGAATTTCAATATTTACTTTGGTTAGCATTTTTTAGTTCTTTTGCTGTCAAATTACCAATGTGGCCAGTTCATACTTGGCTACCTGATGCACATGTCGAGGCCCCAACAGCCGGCTCAGTTATACTTGCGGCTATTCTTCTTAAAATGGCTGGGTATGGTTTTTTAAGATTTTCTGTAGGAATGTTTCCGGTAGCCTCAGAATATTTTATACCACTTATTTTTACATTGAGTGTGATAGCAATAATTTACACATCACTAGTAGCTCTTATGCAAGATGATATGAAAAAATTAATTGCCTACTCTTCAGTTGCACATATGGGTTTTGTTACATTGGGAATTTTTGCATTCAATAAACAAGGTATTGAGGGAAGCATAATACAGATGTTTAGTCATGGTTTGATTTCTGCAGCTCTATTTCTATGTGTTGGTGTTCTTTATGACAGAACTCACTCAAGGCTAATAAACTATTTTGGCGGAGCTGTTAATGTTTTACCAAAATATTCATTTATTTTTATGATTTTTGTCCTCGCAGCTCTTGGACTACCAGGCACCAGTGGTTTTGTGGGTGAATTTTTAGTTCTGGTGGGAACATTTAAAGTTAATTTCCTAGCGGCTATTTTAGCAAGTCTAGGGGTTATATTAGCAGCAGCTTATATGCTTTGGCTTTACAAAAGAGCTGTTTTTGGAAAATTAGAAAAAAGCGAATTAAAAGAAATAAAAGATTTAAACAAATCAGAATTTGCAATTTTATTTTGTCTAGGGGCTTTAATTGTATTTTTTGGTTTTTATCCAGATCTTTTACTAGATACAATAAGTGTTTCTGTAGATAATTTAATTAACAACTATAATTTGGAGATTAACAAATCAATCGCCTTGAAATAATTCTTTATGATAGCTATTCAATATTTAATTCCCGAAGTTATTTTGTCAATTTCAATTTTTTCTTTATTAATGATTGGGGTATTTATAAAAAATAGTTTTGATATTATTTACAGACTTTCAATTTTTGTAATTTTTTTACTTATTTTAATTATTATAAGCAGTGACAATGAGTCTGTAAAAATATTTAATAAAAGTTTTATTTTGGATGAGTTTGCATCTTTTTCAAAAATATTAATATTATCATCTTCTTTTTTTGTATTAATTATGTCAAAAAAATACATCCAGGATATAAAAAATAATAAATTTGAATATCCCATCATTACACTTCTTTCTATTTTGGGAATGTTTTTTATGGTTAGCGCAAATGATTTAATTCTTTTTTATTTAGGATTGGAGCTTCAGTCATTATCTTTATATATCTTGGTTTCAATAGATAGAGACAATTTAAGATCCTCAGAGTCAGGAATAAAATATTTTGTGTTAAGTGCTCTTTCCTCTGGATTATTATTGTATGGTTGTTCTCTGCTCTATGGATTTACTGGTTCGACAAATTTTGAGACAATATCAAATAACACAGGAGATTTAAATATAGGAACTATTTTTGCTATGATTTTTATTCTTGTTGGTTTAGCATTTAAAGTTGCCGCAGTACCTTTTCATATGTGGACACCAGATGTGTATCAGGGTTCACCGACATCTGTTACAAGTTTTCTTTCTATAGTTCCAAAAATTGCAGGTATAGCAGTTTTTATAAGATTTATGTATTCACCGTTTCATGGAATCATTGATCAATGGCAGTATATTTTGGTTTTTATATCTATAGCATCTATGATTTTAGGTGCGGTTGCTGCTATAGGACAAAATAATATCAAAAGACTTATCGCTTATAGCTCCATTGGTCACATGGGTTATGCAATAGCAGGTATAGCTTCTGGTACTGAGAATGGATTTAAAAGTTCTCTAATTTATATTTTAATTTATGCAATAATGAATATAGGAATCTTTTCCTTTATTTTTTTAATGAAAAGAAAGGGAAAATACATTGAAGAAATTAACGAACTTTCAGGAGCGTCAAAAAATCATCCTCTTATATCACTTGGGTTATTAATTATATTATTTTCTTTAGCTGGCATTCCTCCTTTAGCAGGATTTTTTGCAAAATTTTATATTTTTATGGCTGTTATAGAAAGTGGCATGT
>CAZUWS010000037.1:0-5925 GCA_964624295.1 uncultured Candidatus Pelagibacter sp.
TATTATTATCATACCAAGTAATTATTTTTTTTGATAAATTAGTTTTAATATGCATGATAAAAAAATCTATATTAATAAATCAATGTATTCTATTCAAGGACTTAAGACAGTATCAAATTCATTGCCACGTGGTCTAAAAACAATCTTAAAAAAAGGTGGTCACAACTATTCAAGCATAATTTACAATTGGTCTAGCTTAGTTGGAAAAAAAATTTCCAGTGTTTGCTATCCAAAATCCGTCAAAACAGACAGGGAGCTTAAGAACGGAATTTTGGTTTTAAATGTTTTTCACGGTGATCAAGTTCTTGTTGAATATAGTAAAAAAGATATTATTGATAAAATAAATACTTTTTTTGGATACCAGTTCATAAAAAATATAAGAATCGTTTTGATCAAGGAAAAAATTGAAAAAAAAAGAAGGTATGATTTTAATGAAAATCAGAAGGCTAGATTACAAAAAAAAGTTGAAAAAATTGGAGATTCTAATTTAAAAAAAAATCTTATTGATCTGATAAATGTTTTTAATAGGAAGAAATAAAAACTAATGTCAAAAATTAATTCATTATTTTACTTTTTGATAGTTATACTTCTATCTAATAATCTTCATGTAAATGGATCTGAAAATAAAAATCTAATATCGATTGGAAATAAAGACGCGAAAGTAACCGTGAAAGTTTTTTCTTCTCTAACTTGTCCTCATTGTGCAAATTTTCATATCAAAATCTTCAAAAAACTAAAAAAGGAATTCATTGATACAAACGATGTTAAATTCGAACATCATGGTTTTCCTCTGGACTTGGCCGCACTAAATGCTGAAAAAGTTCTAAGATGCGTTGAAAATAAGGAGAAAAGATTAGCTTTTTTAAACAAACTTTATGAGAAGCAAGATAGTTGGGCAAGCGGCCCGGATATTAACAGCATTAACTCAAAATTAATAAAAATTGCAAACGATTACAACTTAAATGATGATAAAAGTAATAGTTGTTTAAATAATGAAAAATTAGAAGATAAAATTTTAGAAGAAAGAATAAAAGGGAATAAAAAATATTCTATAAAATCAACACCGACTGTTTTCATTAATGAAAAAGAATACGAGGGGAAACATAATTATCAGGATTTTAAAAAGGCAATAAAAAAATTCCTTTAATGCATGAAATTTAAAAAATTAGAATTATCTGGATTTAAATCGTTTTTTGACAAAACAACTTTTCTTATCGAAGACGGCTTAACTGGAATTGTTGGACCAAATGGTTGTGGAAAATCAAATATAGTTGAAGCTTTAAGATGGTGCATGGGTGAAACCTCGGCTAAGAGTATGAGAGGATCGGGAATGGAAGATGTTATTTTCTCTGGAACTTCAAACAGACCACAAAAAAATATTTCCGAAGTTTGTATAACCATAGACAATTCCAGTAAAGAAGGGCAAGGCCAATATATAGAATTAGATGAGATTCAAATCAAAAGAAGGATTGAACGTGAAAAAGGCTCAAAATATTTTATGAACGGCAAAGAAGTCAGGGCCAAAGATGCCCAAACCTTTTTTGCAGATTTATCAACTGGAGCACATTCTCCATCTCTAATTAGTCAAGGGAGAATAGGAATGATAGTAACCGCAAAACCCTCTGAGAGAAAATCAGTCTTGGAAGAAGCAGCAGGAATTTCAGGTATACACATGAGAAGGCATGAAGCCGAAACAAGACTCAATGCTGCAGAAAATAATCTAAAAAGAGCGGATGAATTAAAAAAACAACAGGAAAAACAATTAGATAACTTAAAAAAACAAGCGGAAGAAGCAACAAAGTATAGAGATATTTCTCAAAAAATAAAATCTATTGAGGCAGGACTCTATTATTTAAAAATTCAAAATATTGAAAAAGAAAAAAGTCAAATTAAAAACAGATCGGGTGAAATCAATAATGAAATAAATTCTTTAAAAACGGATATAGAACATACTAATAATTTAATTGAGGAAGAAAATAAAAAATTACAACCACTAAAAGATAAAAAAATTGAAAACCTTTCCAAGCTTCAAAAAATAAATTTGGAAGTAACAAGTTTACAAGAGGAAGAGGAAAGGATTAAAGATTTAAATAAAAAACTTCTTGGGAGTATTAAAACTATAGACTCGGACCTGGAGAGAGAGAAAAGTATATCATTAGATGCTTCTTTAAATGAAAAAAGAATTTTAGAAGAAAAGAATGAATTGCTTAAAACAGAAAGAGAGCTTTTTCAAACAGAATCTAAGTCTAAGTTAGATCTCGATTCCTCAAGTGAAAAATTAAAAGAACTACAAAAAAAATTAGATAATGTAATAAGTGAAATAGAGACTTATATTGATTCTGATAGAAAACTTACAAAAGATGTTTTTGAAGAATTAAAACTACTAGTTAACAAGATAACATCATCTCAAGAAGAGTATGCTGTATATTTTGGTAGAAATGAAACAATTAAAAGTGACTCCATAAAAAGAAAAGAGAGAATAAAAAATATTGATCAAGAATTAGAAAATTGGAAAGACTTAAAACTCAATTCAGAAAAAATGATTCTAGAGTTAACCGAAAGAAGAAAAAAATTAGAGAAAGAATTAGAAGAAAATCAAAAAAATCCTGAGAAAATAGCTATAAACAAAGGACAAAATCTTCAAAATTTAGAAAATACAAAGAAGCAAAATGAAGAATTAGAAGTTGAAATACAAAAAGCAGAAGAAAAATACAGCGCTATAAATGAAAATTTAAAATCAAAACAAGAGAAATTTGCTGTTTTAAGAGAAAATAAAGCGAGATTTGAAGCAACAGTTGAGGGTATTGATCAAAGAAAAATGGATTTAATATATGTAATTAAAAAAGAATTGAAGGTTGAAAATGTTAATAATTTACTTTCAATTACTGACTTTGCTAATTCCGATGAATTGCCTTCTATTGAAGAAGAAGAAGAAAAGTTAATTGAAATGAAAAAAAGCAGAGAAGCATTGGGTTCTGTAAATTTAAGAGCAGATTTAGAAACGGAAAAATTCAAAATTTCAATTAAAAAAATGGAAGATGATAGAGCTGATTTGGTTTCAGCAATTATTAAACTAAAATCAAGTATAAATGAGTTAAATCAAAAGGGTCGTGAAAGACTTCTGGATGCATTCTCAAAAATAAATAAAAAATTTAATGAAGTATATGTAAAACTGTTTAACGGAGGTAATGCCAAACTGGAATTAGTTGATTCCGAAGATCCTCTTGAAGCAGGTCTAGAAATGTTAGTCTCACCTCCGGGAAAAAGATTGCAGTCAATTACTCTTCTTTCTGGCGGAGAACAGGCATTAACTGCTCTATCCTTAGTTTTTGCTATTTTTTTAACAAATCCATCACCAATTTGCGTTTTAGATGAAGTTGATGCTCCTTTGGATGATGCCAATGTAACTCGTTTCTGTTCCTTGCTAGAAGAGTTAACTTCAATTACAAGAACTAAGTTTGTGATTATAACTCACCACGCTTTAACCATGTCAAGAATGAATAGACTATACGGTGTTACAATGCCCGAGAAAGGTATTAGTAAATTAGTGGCTGTAAATCTGGAAAGAGCAGAAGAACTGGTTGCTTAACAACTGAATGACTAACCCTGAAGATCTAGAAACTCGCCTTAAAATTGCAAAGTCTAAATTGCAAAACAAAAATACAAAAGATAATGGTGAAAAAGGCATTTTTATTGGAAATGCATTTAAGCTTGGAACCGAACTTGTTGCCGCAGTTGCAGTTGGATCAATTATTGGGTTTATTTTGGATAACTGGTTTGGTACTAAACCAATATTAATAATTATTTTCTTTCTTTTTGGTTCCGCAGCTGGAATTCTAAATGTGATCAAAGCTGCAAAAAGAATGCAGAAAAACAGGGATTAAATTATGGCTACAAATCCAATGCACCAGTTTAATGTCCACAAGATTGGACCGGAAATAAAAATAAACGGGATTGATTTATCTTTTACAAACTCTAGTCTTTTTATGTTGTTGAGTGCCATATTCATATTGCTTTTCTTATTATTTGGTACCAAGGAAAAAAAAATAATTCCTGGAAAAATTCAATTAATATCCGAAATGCTTTACAACTTTATTGGAAAAATGATTAATGATACTGCTGGTAAAAAAGCAAAGCCATATTTTCCTTTTATTTTTAGTCTGTTTATTTTTGTTTTATTCTGCAACATGATTGGAATGTTGCCTTATTCATTCACAGTTACCAGCCACATTATTGTAACTTTGGCTTTTGCAATGTTCATTTTCATTGGTGTTACTATTTTGGGTTTTGTTATTCACGGATTTAAATACCTAAAAATATTTGTACCTAGCGGTGTTCCCATCGTTTTGTTGCCAATAATAATGATAATAGAAATTATATCTTATTTAAGCAGACCGATTAGCCTTTCAGTTAGATTGTTTGCTAATATGATGGCTGGTCATACAATGCTAAAAGTTTTTGGTGGATTTGTAATCAGTCTTGGTCTGGTTGCTGGCTGGTTGCCATTAACTTTTTCAGTTGCATTAACCGGTTTGGAAATTTTAGTAGCTTTTTTGCAGGCTTATGTTTTTGCAATTTTAACATGTATTTATTTGAACGACGCATTAAATTTACATCACTAACAACAATAACGAAGGAGGAAAAATGGAACTAGAAGCAGCAAAAATGATCGGCGCAGGATTAGCCGCTATTGCTTTGGCTGGAGCTGGTGTTGGTATTGGATTGATATTTGGAAATTATCTATCTGGTGCTATGAGAAATCCATCAGCTGCTCAAAAACAATTTCCAAATTTACTTTTGGGATTTGCTTTAGCTGAAGCAACCGGACTTTTTGGACTGGTTGTCGCTCTAATAATACTTTTCGCTTTTTAATTGAACAAAAAGAAATAAAGAGCATGAAGAAAGTTATAAGTTTTTTAGCGTTTGTGATATTCATCACAAACAGCGTCTCTGCCGCTGAGGCTGGAATGCCTCAGCTTGATCCAACCTATTGGGCTTCTCAAGTTTTTTGGTTGGCAATAATTTTTTCTTCTATTTATTTTTTGATAGCTAAAATTTTCATTCCAAAAATTAAAAGTAATATAGACGCAAGAGAAGATAAGATAAGAAAAGATATAGAGGAAGCAAACCTTCTTAAAGAAGAAGCTGACAAAAAACTAAAAAAATATAACGCTCTCATTGAAGAAGCCAAAGTAAGTGCAAAAAAAATAATTTCTGATAGTAGAAAAAAGTTAAATGAAGATATTCAAATAAAAAAAAACCAAATTGAAAAGGAAATACAAAAAGAAACAGAAAACGCAGAAAAGGAAATACAAAAGTTCAAAATAAATTCTTCAAATAAGGTTGGTTTAATTTCTGAAGAGATTGTATCAAATATAATTAAGGATATTTTTGGAGAGGATCTTAACAAAAGTAGCATAAAAGCCACGGTTTCAGAAATAACGAAAGGATACAAAAATTAAATATGAATATTGATGCTACATTTTGGGTTGCTATATCCTTCTTGATATTTGTTGGGGTTTTATTCTATTTCAAAGTTCCTCAAAAAATTTATGATTTATTAGATGAAAGCATAAAAAGAATTAAAAAAGATGTAGAAGATGCTGAAAAATTAAAAGATGAAGCAAAAAATATTCTTAGTGATTACGAATCTAAAATAAGCAAATCAAAACAAGAAATAAATCTTTTGATCAAAAAAGCTCAAAAAGAGTCAGAAAAAAACTTGATTAAAACAAATGAAGAATTTCATAAAATTTTTGAAAATAGAAAAAAAATGGCAGAAGAAAAAATTCAACAAATGAAAATACAAGCAATAAAAGATGTCAAAAATTCTTCTGTCAACATAGCTATTCAAGCTCTTGAAAAAATCATCAAAAATTCAATTGATAAGAAAAAGCTTGATAAAATTTATATTTCAAGCATTGA
>CAZUWS010000038.1:0-5798 GCA_964624295.1 uncultured Candidatus Pelagibacter sp.
AGTTTGGCAATATTGAGTTGGATTTACCGATTTTAAAATCAGAAAAAAATACAACCAAAAAAAGTTTGATATTTTCTTTACTTTTAATTACATATGTTGTTACTTTTTTTGTATTACGAAAACTTAAACTTTAATGAAATCAAAAGACTATTTATTTACAAGTGAATCAGTTTCCGAAGGTCATCCTGACAAGGTATGTGATCGTATTTCTGATATGGTCGTTGATACTTTTCTTTCGAAAGATCCTCTCTCAAGAGTAGCATGTGAAACTTTAACAACTACTAACAAAGTTATCTTAGCAGGTGAGGTAAGAGGTCCTGAGGTAAAAAAAGATGACTTAATCCAACAAGTCCGAAGTTGCATAAAAGATATTGGTTACGAACAAAAAGGTTTTCATTGGAAAAATTGTAGCATAGATGTTCATCTGCACGCTCAATCTTCAGATATAGCTATGGGAGTTGACTCCAAAGGAAATAAAGATGAAGGAGCCGGAGATCAAGGCATAATGTTTGGCTACGCTTGCAATGAAACAGATGTTTTAATGCCTGCACCAATTTATTTTTCACACAAAATTTTAGAACTTATGGCTTTAGATAGAAAAAAAGGAATAACTAAAAATTTAGAACCAGATTCAAAAAGTCAAGTTACAATGCAGTATGAGAATGGTAAACCAGTAAAAGTTAAATCCATTGTAATTTCTACCCAACACTCACCCAAAGTTGATCAAGCCCAAGTAAAAGAAATTGTTAGACCTTATTTGGAAAAATCTATTCCAAAACAATTACTATCTGGTTTAAAAGACGAAGAATTTTATGTTAATCCAACTGGTCAATTTATTATTGGTGGACCTGATGGTGATAGTGGTCTTACAGGAAGAAAAATTATAGTTGATACATATGGAGGAGCAGCTCCTCATGGAGGAGGAGCTTTTTCTGGAAAAGATCCAAGCAAGGTAGATAGATCAGCAGCTTATGCAGCAAGATATGTTGCAAAAAATGTGGTGGCATCAAAGATTGCAGATAAATGCTTAATCCAACTTGCTTATGCTATCGGGGTTTCAAAACCTCTATCAATTTACGTAAATCTTTTCGATGGAGACGAAAAAAAATCTAAACATGTTGAAAAGTTAATCAAAGATAATTTTGATTTAAGTCCTAGAGGGATAAGAGAAATGTTGTCGTTAAACAAACCTATTTACGAATGCACTGCTGCCTATGGTCATTTTGGTAGAAAACCAGGATCAGATGGCTCTTTTTCTTGGGAAAAAACCGATAAAACAGGTATTTTTAAAAAGTAATTCTTGAAAAAATACGAAATATAAATTAAACATAAATCAAGTTACCTGGAAGGACGAAATGGGCTTTTGCCCATTTTTTTTTAGGAGCGAGTATTATGTTAAATAGAGGTTTAGACAAACAAGAACTATTAAGAATTGTTGATTCTGTAGCAAACGAAAAATCAATTGATAAAGAGTTGATATTGAGCTCTATGGAGTCAGCTATTCAAAAGGCTGCCTATAGTAAATTTGGCTTTGATAATGAAATTGAAGCAACAATTGATAGGGATAAAGGCAGTATTAAAATTCAAAAAGTACTTCAAATTGTTGAAAAAGTAGAAGACACCGCAAGAGAGATATCTTTAAAAGACGCAAGTTTGTTGGATAAAAAAAACAAAAATTTAAAAGTCGGAGACAAAATATTCGAAGAATTACCCCAAGTTGATTTTGGAAGGATAGCGGCACAAAGTGCAAAACAAGTTATATCTCAAAGAGTAAAAGAAGCTGAAAAGACCAGACAGTATAATGACTTTATAGAGAAACAGGGGCATATTTTAAGCGGAATAATAAAAAGATTGGAATATGGTAACGTCATAGTGGACCTGGGTAAGGCAGAAGGAATTGTTAGAAAAGAAGAATTAATTCAAAGGGAAATTTTAAAAAATGGAGATAGAATAAAAGCTTATTGTTACGAAGTTAAAAGGGATAATAAAGGACATCAGATTTTTCTATCTCGTGCTCATCCTCAATTTTTATCTAGATTGTTTTTTCAAGAAGTTCCCGAAATTTATGAAGGTGTAATAGAAATAAAGGCTGTTTCAAGAGATCCCGGAAGTAGAGCTAAAATTTGTGTACATTCAAAGGATTCATCTTTGGATCCGGTTGGCGCATGCGTAGGTATGAGAGGTAGTAGAGTTCAAACTATAGTAAACGAACTTCACGGAGAAAAAATAGACATTATTAAATGGACAGAAGATTTGCCAACTCTTGTTGCTGAATCCTTATCACCAGCAGAAATACAAAAAGTTTTAATAGATGAACAAAATAAAAGAATAGATGTGATTTTAACAGAAGAAAATTTAAGTAAGGCGATAGGAAGAAGAGGACAAAATGTTAGATTGGCATCCAAATTAATTAATTATGAAATAGATATTTTAACGGATAAAGAAGACTCAGAAAGAAGACAAGCTGAATTTAAAGAAAGAAGTCAAAATTTTATTAAAAATTTAGAGGTTGACGAAACTCTGGGTCAGCTTTTAGTGTCAGAAAATTTACAAAGTATAGATGAAATTGCGCAGTCAAAAACTGAAGATATTTCTAAAATAGAGGGCATAGAAGATTCTACAGCAGAAGAATTAATCTCGAGAGCAAAAGAATATTTAGAGAAAGAAAAAGTTGAGATATCAAAAAAATTAAAAGAATTAGGAGTAGAAGATTCTCTAATCAATTTAAAAGGAATGACACAAGGCATGCTCGTAGTTTTAGGAGAACAAAATATAAAAAAATTAAAAGACTTCGCTGAATTATCGTCAGATGAATTAATTGGTGGAATGGATGAAATTAAAGGCAAACGTATAAAAATAAATGGTTATCTAGAGGAATTTGCCTTGACCAGAGAGGAAGCGGATAATTTGATAATGGACGCAAGAAAGATTGTATTTGAAAATTAATATGGAAAAAAATAAAAATAAAAAAAAAACATTAACTATTTCCACATCTTTCAATAAAAAAAAGGTGAATGAAACTCCATATCAAAAACCTGAAAAAAAAGTCTTTTTTCCAGATAAAAGGAAGATTGGAAAACCTATTTCCAAGAGTAAAAAATTTTTTAATCAACCTTCTAACAACAAAGGTAGTTTAAACAGAAAGAATTTTGCTAGAAAATTTGCTGAACAACAAGCTACAAAAAGATTTATTCATCCTGAAGAAAAAAAGTTTGATAAAAATAAAACAAAAAATTTGAAACCAGATGGCGTTAGAAGAGAACATAAATTAACTATTTCCCGAGCAATGGATGTTGAGGAATTTGAGATAAAACAAAGGAGTTTAGCATCAGTAAAAAGAGCCAGACTGAAAGAGAAAAAAAATTTAAAAACAGAAGATCAAGCAAAAAAAGATTTTAAAAAAGTTATAAGAGACGTAAAGATTCCAAATCAAATTACAATACAAGAATTATCTAATAGAATGGCTGAGCAGTCTAGCAGTGTAATAAAATTTCTTTTAAATATGGGAGTTAAGGCTACAATTAATCACTCTATTGATAAGGATACATCGGAATATATCGTTAAGGAATTTGGTCATAATGCGGTAATAGAACAAACTCCTACAGTGAGTCCGGAGAAAAAAGAAGACTTGAACGAATCAAATCTTCAACCAAGACCACCAATTGTCACAATCATGGGTCACGTTGATCATGGTAAGACTTCTTTATTAGATGCTTTGAGAAGCACAAATGTTGTTTCAGGTGAACACGGAGGAATCACACAACACATAGGTGCCTATCAAGTTAATAGTGATAATAAAAAATTAATTACATTCATAGATACCCCTGGCCATGCCGCATTTACAGAAATGAGAGCAAGAGGATCAAAAGTAACTGATATAGTAATTTTAGTAATAGCAGCAGATGACGGTGTTAAACCACAAACGGTTGAAGCCATACAACATGCAAAAGCAGCAAAAGTACCAATAATAGTTGCTATTAACAAATCTGATTTGCCTAACTCTAAAATAGGAAAAATAAAAGATGAACTAATGAGATATGAATTGGTAGCAGAAAGTTTAGGTGGTGAAACATTGTTTGTAGAAGTTTCAGCTAAAAATAAAACTAATTTAGATAAATTAAAGGAAAGTATTCTATTACAATCTGAAATCTTAGATTTAAAAGCACCTGAAGATGGAAATGCAAGAGGTGTAGTTTTGGAGGCAAAAATAGATAAAGGAAAAGGACCCGTGTCTACAATTTTAATTATGGGTGGAAAACTGAAAAAAGGAAATTATTTTGTTTGTGGAAATACTTGGGGAAAAATTCGAGCGATGATAGACTTTAATGGAAAAGCTGTTGATGAGGTTAATCCTTCTTCTCCTGTTGAGATATTGGGAATGAACGAATCCGCAAATGCTGGAGATGAATTTTCAGTGGTTAATACGGAAGAAGAAGCAAAAAATATTAATTCTTTCAGAAAAACAGGAAGCAAGGAAAAAAACGTATTAGTTTCACAAGACAAAACAAATATTTTTGATAATCAGAGCACCAAGAAAGAATTAAACATAATTTTAAAATCTGACGTACAAGGATCTAGCGAAGCTCTTAAAAATGCAATTAACAAAATTGAACACTCAGAAGTTAAACCGAAAATAATTTTATCAGACATAGGAATGATTAATGAAACAGATGTATCTTTAGCCAAAGCATCAAATGCTGTTGTAATCGGATTTAATATTAAACCAAATCGAGAAGCAAAAAATTCGGCAGAACAACAAAAAATAAGAATAGAATTTTTTAATATAATTTATAAAGCAATTGAGTTTGTTGAAAAATCTCTATCAGGTTTGTTGGAACCTGAAAAGAAAGAAACAATACAAGGTACGGCTGAAGTTTTACAAATTTTTAAACTTTCTAAATCTGGAAAAGTGGCTGGATCTAAAGTTATTGAGGGTGAAATCAAAAGTACTTCTAAAGCAAGAATTATTCGTGATGGTGCTGTTATTCATGATGGTAATATATCCAGCATCTTTAGAGAAAAAAATGCTGTTAAAGAAGTGAAAAATGGTCTTGAATGTGGAATATCTTTTAAAAATTATGCAGATTTTAAAATCAAAGATAAGATAGAAGCATATAAAATTGATATAATACAAAGAGAGATAAAATGAATAGAAAATCTAATACTGGTAGTGTAAATCACAGACATTTAAGAGTGGGAGAGCTAGTTAAACAAAATTTAGGACAAATTTTTTTGAGAAATGAAGCTAAAATACCATCATTAAACACAAAATTAGTTACTGTTACAGAGGTTAGAATGAGTTCAGATTTAAAGTCTGCAAGAGCGTATGTTATTCCACTAGGGGGCAAAGAGACTGAAAAAACAGTAAATACCTTGACGGAGTTTTCCCATCTTGTTAGAAAAGCCTTGTCAAAGAAGTTAGATATTAAGTTTCTTCCCAAGTTACACTTTGTTGGAGACGATTCATTTGATTATGCTGAAAGAATTGAGAAATTGATAAAAGAAAATAGTAAATAGATGAAATTAAAAAAAGATATAGCCGAATCTCTTGCGTTGCACAAAAAAGACGTAGGTTCAACTGCTGTTCAAATTGCACTTTTAAGTGAAAAAATTAATAAGCTTTCAGAGCATTTTAAAAATTTTAAAAAAGACAAACATTCTGCAAGAGGTCTTACGAAATCGGTTAATCAGAGAAAGAGGCTTTTAGATTATTTGAGCAAGAACGATCCAAAAAGCTATAACGATATTTTAAAAAAACTTAATTTAAGAAAATAAATGTTTAAACAATTTAAAGAAGA
>CAZUWS010000039.1:0-5717 GCA_964624295.1 uncultured Candidatus Pelagibacter sp.
AAAAATATTTTAAACGACAGGCTTGATGCTGTTGAAGAGCTTATTCATTTAAAACTAAAAAGCGATGTTGAACTAATTAAAGAAATGAGTGACCACCACTTAAGTTCTGGTGGGAAGAGGATTAGAGCTTTACTGACTATGGGTGCAGCAAAGCTTGGTGGATACAATCACGGTTCTAGAGATATCAATCTAGCAGCATGTGTTGAATTAATACATAGCGCTACCTTATTACATGATGATGTTATAGACGAAAGCAAATTAAGAAGAGGAGTAAAAACTCCAAATTCTATTTGGGGAAATCAATCTTCCGTTTTGGTTGGTGATTACTTATTAAGCAGGTGCTTTGAGATGATGGTAGAAGATGGAAATTTGGAAATATTAAAACTTCTTTCTTCAACATCTTCAAAAATTGCACAAGGAGAAGTTTTACAGCTTGCTCATAAAGGTGAAGCGGATCTTCTAGAAGAAAATTATATAAAAATTATAAATTTAAAAACAGCAGCTCTCTTTTCAGCTGCAACTAGAGTTGGTGCTTGCGTAGCTGGCTTGGAGAAAAAAAAGAAAGAAGCTCTTGAATCCTACGGAAAAAATCTGGGTTTAGCATTTCAAATAGCTGATGATGCTTTAGATTATTTTTCTAAAGAAAAGATTTTTGGAAAAGAAATTGGAAAAGATTTTTTTGAATCCAAAGTAACTCTTCCAGTTATTATTGTTTTTCAAAAAGCCAATCCAATTGAAAGAACCTTTTTAAAAAATCTTTTTAAAAAAGATGTAAAAGAAAAAGAAGACTTTAATTCTGTATTAAAATTGATAAAAAAATATAATACATTAGAAACAACTTTTAAAAGAGCTGAGTATTTTGTAAACGTATCTTGTGATGCTTTGGGAATATTTGAAAATTCTGAGGCAAAAAGAGTTTTGCAAAGCTTAACTGGTTTTAGTCTGAATAGATCTTATTAAGGATATAAAATTTCCTTTATCCAATTACCACTTTCTTTTCTATAATTTAATCTTTGGTGTGATCTATTTTTTATTTCCAACCAGAATTCAATTTCATTTGGTATAATTTTCCATCCCGACCAATGTGTTGGTCTTGAAACATTATTTTTATCAGGAAATTTTTTTTCATATTCTTTAATTTTATCTAGAAACTCATTTCTATTCTTCATTACTTTTGATTGAGACGATGCCCATGCTGATATTTTACTTCCATAATCTCTTGAAGCAAAATATTTATCAGCCTCTTCTTTGTCTACAGAACTAACTTTTCCAGAAACTCTTATTTGTCTCCTTATGCTCTTCCAATGAAAACACATCGAGGCATTAGGATTGCTTTTTAGATCATTGCCCTTTTTGCTATCAAAATTTGTGTAAAAAACAAAACCTGAATCACTTAAACCCTTGAGCAAAACCATTCTGACACTTGGGATTCCATCTGAGCTTGAAGTTGCCAAAGATAAAGCATTTGGATCATTTGTTTCGCTTTTTTCTGCAGTTGCAAACCATTTTTTAAATAAAACTATAGGATTTGCCTCATCTTCAAAACAGATATCCAGTCCCAACGAATTTTTGCCATTTTTTTGATTCATAATTTATATAAAATAATTTATACATTAATTATCGATGTCTTTTAATACTTTTGGAAAAATATTTAGGTTTACCACATGGGGGGAGTCACATGGCCCTGCTATTGGCTGTATTGTGGATGGTTGCCCTCCAAATATACCATTATCAGAAAAAGACATACAATATGACATGAACCGTAGAAGACCGGGTAGCTCTAAATTTGTCTCCCAAAGAAAAGAGTCGGATAAAATTGAAATTTTATCAGGAGTATTTAATGGAAAAACTACAGGGACTCCAATCTCAATTTTAATTCGTAATGAAGATAAAAGATCAAGAGATTATGAATCAATTAAAAATAAATTTAGACCTGGACACGCTGATTTTACTTATTTCCAAAAATATGGAATTAGAGATTATCGAGGTGGTGGTCGACAATCGGCTAGGGAAACTGCCTCAAGAGTAGCCGCAGGTGCTATTGCAAAAACTGTTTTAAAAAATATTTTAGGAAAGAAATTTAATATTATTGGGGCGGTTATTCAATTAGGTTTGATGGGTTGTGATAAAAATAATTGGAATGACAATGAAACAAAAAAGAATCCTTTTTTCTGTCCTGACAAAAAATCTGTCAAACTTTGGGAAAAATATCTCTTAGCAGTAAGAAAATCTGGTTCATCATGTGGAGCTATTATTGAGCTACGTGCCAGAGGTATTCCTGCTGGCCTAGGTGCACCAATTTATTCAAAATTAGACTCTGATATATCAGCAGCATTGATGAGCATAAATGCTGTTAAAGGAGTAAATATCGGCGCTGGCATCAATGCAGCATATTTTTCAGGAGAAGAAAATTCTGATGAAATGAAATCTAAATCTGGAAAAATAAAATTTAAAAGTAATAATGCCGGAGGTATACTTGGCGGTATATCTTCTGGACAAGAAATTATTGCTTCTTTTGCTGTGAAGCCAACCTCCTCAATACTTAATAGTAGAGAAACAATTGATAAAAAAGGTAAAAACACAAAAATATCGGTAAAAGGTCGTCATGATCCATGTGTTGGTATAAGAGCTGTGCCTATAGGAGAGGCAATGCTATCTTGTGTATTACTGGATCATTTTCTTATGAATAGAGCGCAGTGTGGTTAAGAAAGATTTTTGTTTTTTGCAATAACCACATTGGAATTTAAAATATTTTCAACTTTTTGAACAATGCTATCACAATCTAATCCTGCAGCTTTGTACATATTGTCTGGTGTGTCTTGATCTAAAAATTTATCAGGTAAAGTCATAGATCTAAACTTCAAGCCACTGTCAAAAAAACCTCTGTCAGACAACAATTTTGTAACATGAGATCCAAATCCACCTATTGATCCCTCCTCTATGGTTAAAACGGCCTCATGATTTGATGCTAATTCAATAATTAATTTTTCATCTAAAGGTTTTGCAAATCTTGCATCAAAAATACTTATTGTAATTCCTTTTTTCTTAAGAATTTCTGAAGCCTTTTTACATTCATTCATTCTTGCTCCAAAATTTAAAATGGCAACATGTTTACCATTTAAAACCATTTTTCCTTTTCCTATTTGAAGAACTTCCTTAATATCAGGTAATTCAACACCCGTACCATTACCTCTTGGATATCTAAAAGCTGAAGGCCTATCATTTATAGATACTGATGTATTAATCATTTTAACTAACTCAGCTTCGTCACTTGCCGCCATAACAACAAAATTAGGTAAGGTTGATAAATATGTTATGTCGAAAGATCCTGCATGGGTTGCACCATCCGCTCCTACTAATCCAGCTCTATCAATAGCAAATCTAACTGGTAAAGATTGTATAGCTACATCGTGAACAACCTGGTCATATGCTCTTTGTAAAAAGGTTGAATAGATTGCAGCAAAAGGTTTGTACCCTTCGGTTGCTAAACCTGCTGCAAAAGTTACACCGTGTTGTTCGGCAATTCCAACATCAAACATTCTTTCTGGGAATTTTTTCTCAAATAAATCCAATCCAGTGCCTGATGGCATTGCCCCAGTAATTGCTACAATTTTTGTATCATTTTCCGCATGTTTAATTAGTGTATTTGCAAAAACTTTTGTATAGGAAGGTGCTTTTGATTTACCTTTTGATTGTTTTCCTGTTAAAACATCAAATTTTGATACTCCATGATATTTATCACCGGACTCTTCGGCAGGCTTGTAACCTTTGCCTTTTTTTGTAATTGCATGGATTAAAATTGGTCCTTGGTGATTTGAATTTTTTACATTTTCTAAAATAGTAACCAGGTTATTTACATCGTGTCCATCGATCGGACCTACATAATAAAATCCCAGTTGACTAAAAAGTGTTCCGCCTGTTACTGCTCCCCTAAGTAAATCTTCAGCTTTACCTGCGGTTTTAGAAAATCTTCTAGAAAAAGCTGAAAGTATTAACTTTATTGTTTCTCTTAAACTAAAATAAATTTTACCTGATAAAAGTCTTGCAAGATATTTACTCATTGCACCGACAGGAGGAGCTATCGACATATCGTTGTCATTTAATACTACAATTAATTTAGATTTCATCGCACCAGCATTATTCATTGCCTCATATGCCATACCCGCACTCATGGCTCCGTCTCCTATTACAGCCACAACATTATTGTTATCGTTAGAAAGTTTTTTAGCCGTAGCCATTCCTAGAGTTGATGAAATTGAAGTTGAACTATGGGCTGCTCCAAATGGATCGTATTCGCTTTCAGCTCTCTTAGTAAAACCTGATAGACCTCCTCCCTTACGAAGAGTTTTTATCTTATCTTTTCTTCCAGTAATTATTTTATGTGGATAGCATTGATGTCCAACATCCCATACTAATTTATCTTTTGGAGTATTAAAAACATAATGTAATGCCACAGTTAATTCTACCACACCAAGTCCTGCGCCTAGATGACCTCCTGTTTCTGATACAACATCAATGAGTTCAGATCTTAATTCTGTAGCTAGTTGCTCTAACTGATTTTTTTTAAGCTCTCTTAAATCTGAAGGATAATTAATTTTATCTAGGAGTTTATTTTTCATTAGTAACTTCTGTCCATTATAAATTCTACTGTTTGAATTAGTTTGTCCGACCTTTTTCCATATTTTTTCAATTTGCCTATTATCATTTTTTTTCTTCTAAAAGCAAATTCTAGTGTTTTATTATACCCTATTAAATCGATGATTGTAGATTTACCTTTTTTTTTATCTTTTTTAACAGGTTTTCCAAGATCTTGTTTGTTTCCTCTTGTATCTAAAAGATCGTCTACGATTTGAAACAAAAAACCTATTTCTTCACCTACAAAGCTCATGTCTTTTTTTGTCTTGGTGTCTGCTCCTGAAATTATAGCTGGTGCCAAACAACAAAATTCAAATAATTTTCCGGTCTTTTTCTTTTGCATACTTATAATTTTTGAACCACTTACCTTCTTTTTTTCATAACTTAAATCCAAAAACTGTCCTCCTGCTATACCGACGTGACCAACGCATTCTGCTAATTTCTTTAAAATTAAAATTTTTTTATTTGGTTTTACGTTATAATTTTTCTCTGCAATCATTTCAAAGGCAAGAGTTAACAAAGAATTTCCAGAAAGAATGGCTGTTGATTCTCCAAATTTTATATGAGTTGCAGGCTTTCCTCTTCTCAACCTGTCGTTATCCATACAAGGTAAATCATCATGGATAAGTGAGTACGAGTGTATACACTCAACCGAACCACAAATATTAATAACCTGTTTTTTCTTTAAACCAAATATTTCAGATGTGCTTAGAATAACTGTTGATCTTATTTTTTTTCCTCCAAACAAAACTCCGTATTTCATAGGAGCTATAAGTTGAGAATATTTTTGTTGATTAAAATAATATTTTAAAAATTTATCAAGAGTCCTGGCGTTTTTAGAAATGAAATTTAACATCTAATTTACCTTTTCTTCCCACGGGACTGGATTCTATTAAGCTTTTCTTTAAGAAGTGAATTTACATGATGGTTTAGGGAAAGAAGCCTTTTGTAATCATTCTCACATTTTTCAAAATTGGTCTCATTGCTTTCTAATTTTTGAAGAATTTCCATTATTTCTGATTTTGCCTCGTTTATTGATTTACTTTTAATATCAGGTGGAATATTTTTTGTTTTCATTAAAA
>CAZUWS010000040.1:0-136 GCA_964624295.1 uncultured Candidatus Pelagibacter sp.
GGTGGAATTTTTACTAAAGGTGCTGACGTAGGAGCAGATTTAGTTGGAAAAGTTGAAGCTGGAATTCCTGAAGACGATCCAAGAAACCCAGCGGTTATAGCTGACAATGTTGGTGACAATGTTGGTGATTGTGCTG
>CAZUWS010000040.1:146-713 GCA_964624295.1 uncultured Candidatus Pelagibacter sp.
CAAGAGTAAAAATATTATGGGAGCTCTTTATAAAGGGTTTGTTGTTACAGCAATAATTTCCTTAATATTACTTTATCCTATTACTTCAAATATTATTGGTTTAGAAAATACATTTAATGTCGGAGACAAAAATTTTACTGGTTTTGATTTGTATTACTGTGGTGTTATTGGTTTAGTAGTAACAGGTTTAATTATTTGGGTAACAGAATATTATACTGGAACAAATTATAGACCAGTTAGGAGTGTTGCAAAATCTTCAACTACAGGACACGGAACAAATGTTATTCAGGGTTTGGCAGTTTCAATGGAAGCTACAGCATTACCAGCATTAATAATTGTAGACGGGATAATTAGCACAAAAGAATTAGCGGGATTAATTGGTATAGCAATAGCTGTTGTAATGGCTACATTAATTGCTACTTGGTCTGAATATAGTAATGAAAATGAGTTTCAACGATTGTTAGATGAAGCTTCAAGAGTACATGTTAAGGTTTTCCGTAATAATAAATTGATTGAAATATTTATTGACGATTTAGTAGTAAATGACCTAGTTTTTCTCCAGCCAGG
>CAZUWS010000040.1:723-5702 GCA_964624295.1 uncultured Candidatus Pelagibacter sp.
ATGCGCTTGATGCAGTTGGAAATACTACAAAAGCAGTTACAAAAGGATATGCAATTGGTTCTGCTGGTTTAGGAGCATTAGTTTTATTTGCAGCGTATACTGAAGACATAAAATTTTTTTCAAAAGTACCAGGTTCTAAGTTAGAAGGTATTGATGTTAGTTTTGACTTATCAAATCCATTTGTTGTTATAGGTCTTTTGGTAGGAGGGATGTTACCTTATCTATTTGGCTCAATGGGAATGCAAGCTGTCGGTAGAGCCGGCGGTGCAGTAGTTTTAGAAGTTAGAAGACAATTCAAAAAAATACCTGGAATTATGAAAGGTAAAAGAAAACCTGATTATGGAAGATTAGTAGATTTATTAACAAAAGCTGCAATAAAAGAAATGATTGTTCCATCATTATTACCGGTTCTTTCTCCAATAGTTTTATACTTTATTATTTATTCTATTGGTGGTTTAGAAGCTGCTTTATCATCTGTTGGAGCAATGTTACTTGGTGTTATAGTCACTGGATTATTTGTGGCAATTTCGATGACTGCCGGTGGTGGTGCTTGGGATAACGCAAAAAAATTCATTGAAGATGGCAATTACGGTGGTAAAGGTTCAGAGTCACATAAAGCAGCTGTTACAGGTGATACCGTAGGAGACCCTTATAAAGATACAGCGGGACCTGCTATTAATCCTATGATTAAAATTACAAACATTGTTGCTCTATTGCTTTTAGCGGTTATTTCTCACTAACACCAAGCCTAGCAGCTCCTCTAACTCCACTAGCATCACCATATTTAGGTTTTAAAAAAACAGTTCTTAAATTACTATTTTTTAGATTATTAATATTTTTTAAATATTTTTCTGTTATTTTTTTTAATTCTTCAAAAGATTCAATTTCTTTTGAAACACCACCGCCAAAAACAATTGCATCTGGATCGACAATATTAATTAATACAGATAAGCTTAATCCTAATTTATCTAAAAAATCCTTAACAAAAGCTTTTTCTTTGCTAGAATTTCTTCTAGATTTTAAAAATATATCTTTAGCTACTAATTTTTCTTTGTATTTTTTAAAATATAGTTTTTCTAAACCTTTGCCAGAAACATGATCTTCGATTGTATAATTGTTTTCACTATTTGGTATTGGTACATGACCCCATTCTCCTGCGAAAGCATTTGGTCCTACTAAAACTTTATTATCTACCACTAAACCGCCTCCACAACCAGAACCTAAAATAATTCCAAAAACAACTTTATAATGTTTTGCAGCTCCATCGAAGGACTCTGATAAAGAAAAGCAATTTGCGTCGTTTTCGCACAAAACTTTTCTATTTAAATTTATAGAAATATCATTAGTAAAACTCATGTTATTAAGCCAAGGTGAATTGTTGGCATTTTGAATTAATCCACTATCAAAATTTGTAGAACCTGGGTGACAGACTCCAACATTAAAATTTTTCTTAAATTTTTTTTCTATTAAATTGACTGATTCAGTTATAGCTGCAATTGTGTCTTTATAATTTTGAGGAGATTCTTTTCTACTTCTGTGTAATTCTGATCCTTCAGCATCTAAAAGAACCGATTCAATTTTAGTGGCTCCTAGATCTATACCTATTTGCATTAATTTTTTCAAATATAAGATGTTTTACAATAAGCATGACACAAGTTAGTTGAATTTTTTTCATAAATTATTTATAAGTGAAGCCTAGGTAATAATTATCTTTTAAGCAATAAAAATTTAATAAATGTACTCAAAATTTGGACAATTCATCGATGGTAAATGGCAGCCTTCAGAGAAAAAAGAAACATACGATGTTATAAATCCTGCCACAGAAGAACCTATAGGGAAGGCGTCTAAAGCTACAAAAAATGATGTTGTTAAAGCTTTAAAATCTGCAGAAAAGGGTTTCAAGATTTGGAAAAAAACACCCGCCTGGGAAAGGTCATCTAAGATTCGAAAAATATCTGAGCTCATGAAAGAACGAAAAAATGTTCTAGCTAAATGGTTGGCTTTGGAAGTAGGAAAGCCTTTGGTAGAAGGGGTAGCTGAAGTTAGTAGTGCAGCAGATATTTTTGAATGGAATTCAGAAGAAACTAAAAGAATTTTTGGACAAACCGTTGAAAGTAGATTTGAAAATACAAGAGTTCAAATAATCTATCAGCCAATTGGTGTTGTTGCTGCTTTGGTTCCTTGGAATTTTCCAGTAATTTTAGCTTCAAGAAAAATTTCTACTGCTTTAGCGGCGGGATGTTCTGTGATAGTAAAGCCAGATCTAATTGCACCTGGATCTGTTATGGAAATGATGAATATTATTAATGATGCTGGTATTCCACCAGGAGTTGTTAATTTGTTGTCTGGTGATCCAGAGGAAATTTCGAACGAACTTATTTCTTCCGATATTATAAAAAAAGTTTCAATCACCGGTTCTACTAGAGTAGGAAAAATAATTCTTAAAAAAGCCGCAGACAAAGTTCAGAGAGTAACTATGGAATTAAGTGGTCATGCACCCTTTATTGTTTTTGAAGATTCTAATATAGAGAAGGTTACAGATATGGCTATTAGTTCTAAGTATAGAAACAATGGACAAGTTTGTATTTCACCAACCAGATTTTATATTCACGAAAGCAAAAAAGAAGATTTTACCAAAACTTTTATTGAAAAAACAAGAAAACTTAAAATTGGGGACGGTCTAAAAGAAGGAACTAACTTAGGACCCATAACAACAAAAAAAAGATTGGAAGAAATAGAAAAACTTGTAGAAAAAACTAAAAAAGAAGGTGGAAATATTTTATATGGAGGCAAGAGACCGGCCGGTTTTAACAAGGGTTATTTTTATGAGCCCACTATAATTGATAATGTTAAAGACAATTTTACTGTAATGACAGAAGAACCTTTTGGCCCGATAACACCAATAACAACATTTAAAACATTTGATGAAGTAATTGAAAGGGCAAATAAACACCACTGTGGTTTAGCAGGATATGTATGTACAAATTCTATGGAAAAGGCTTTTAAGGCATCAGAGCAGCTAGAAACTGGTATTGTTGCTATTAATACACCTGTTGTAGCAACCGCAGAAACACCATTTGGGGGGATAAAACAAACTGGCTATGGAAGAGAAGGTGGCTCTGTAGGTATAAAAGATTATCTAAACATCAAATATACTCACCTTGGTCTTTCCGGGTAAAGGCATTGATTTAAATGAACAATATTGCAATTCTACTTCCTTATAAAGATCAATTTATTAAAGACAATGCTGGGTCAGCATCAATTTGGGTTAAAGATTTTTCAAAAATAAGTAAATTCAAAAAATCCATAACCGTTTTTGGTTACACTTCAAATATAGAAAAAGTTTTTGATAATTTTAAATATGTAAATTTAAAATTTAGTAATTTTGGGATTCAAAGTAAAAATCTGCAGTATGTTAATAAATTTATCGATGTATTAAAAAAAGCAAATTTTTCACTTATAGAAATTCATAATCGACCATCTTACATTCTTCACATCGAAAAACATACATCAAATAATAAATATATATTGGTAATACACAACAATCCGCAAACTCTAAGAGGAGCGGTAACAGTCAAAGAAAGAAAACGTCTTTTAAAAATTTGTAGTAAAATTACTTTCGTAAGCAACTGGGTAAAAGAGAAATTTTTTGAGGGATTAGATATCAAAAATCATGAAAAATGTCATGTTATATATCCAGCAATCAATAAAATATCCAAATTTCCAAATAAAGAAAAAATTATAACTTTTGTTGGAAAATTAAATCATTCTAAAGGGTATGACACTTTTGGTCGTGCTATTATTAAAATACTTAAAAAATATAAAGATTGGAAAAGCATTGTTATTGGTGACGAACCTAGAGAAAAATATGATTTTAAACACGAAAGATTATTTCACTTAGGATGGATAACGCACGATGAAACTTTAAGTATTTACAAGAAGTCCAGCATATCAGTTGTACCTTCACATTGGGAAGAACCTTTTGGAAGAACTTCTTTAGAGGCAGCTTCTAGGGGGTGTGCAACAATTCTATCCAGAAGAGGAGGCTTACCAGAAACTATACCTTATGGTGTATATTTAAACCGTATTAATCAAAAGGAAATTTATAATAAAATCAAAGGATTAATTGTAAATAAAAAATTTAGAAAAGATTTACAACATAAATCTTTAAACCATGTATTCCACGATATACAAAAAAATACAAAAATCTTTGATTTAGCAAGAGAAGAAATTATTAACGAAAAAAGTATATTTATTAATAGGAATAAATCAAATTTAAAAATTTTAAACATTTCTAACTTTGGCAGCCGCCAATTCAACAGACTTTATTATATATCTATAGCCAAAAAATTGGCAAATGGCTTTATAAGAAATGGTCATGACGTAATTAATGTAAGCGATAGAGATGTTGGAAAATTTAATAAAACTCTGGGAGATTTTAAAGGGAAAAAATATTTAAATACCATGATATATGAAACTGCAAAAAATTATAAACCAGATTTAATATTGCTAGGTCATTCATATGATATACAAAACGATACAATTGAAAAAATTAAAGATTTTAGTAAAAAAACCGTAATTTCACAGTGGTTCGAAGATCATTTGGCAGACTCAGGTCCTGATTTTTCATCAAATAGAAAAAAACTTTTAAAATATGATGATTTCATTACTTCTAACTTTATAACAACTCATCCATCAACATTGAATTTTTTGAAAAATAAAAAAAACTTTCACTATTTACCAATTCCGGTGGACAGAAATATAGAAAAGTTAAAAATTTATGAAAATAAAAACCAAATTTGCGATGTATTTTTTTCAATGAGTCATGGTGTTAATAGAGGAAAATTAAAAAGAGACAAAGAAGATGAAAGGCACAATTTTATTACAGATTTAATAACACAGTGTCCAAATATTATATTTGATATATATGGATATAAAAATAGAGAGCCTGTTTGGGCTGAAGATTTTTATAAAGTTAT
>CAZUWS010000041.1:0-5553 GCA_964624295.1 uncultured Candidatus Pelagibacter sp.
TTAGCAACTAAACGTAAATGACTAGTTACAAGCTTGTGGGCAGATTTTAAATTTCCTCTTTCTCTCCAATTTTTTGCCAACATATATTCTTCTTCCGCATCTAAAATTGGAAACTTTTTTATTTGAGCAAGATATAGAGATAGACCACCCTCACTTGTTAAAGAAGGTAAATTTGAAATTTCAGTTTTTGTACCCATCGGTGTATATATATTTATTAATTAAAATTCTTCAATTACCAAATTTATCAAGAAAGTCTAGCATTTTTTTAAAATCATAAGGTAATTTTGAGTCAAAATTAAGAAATGAGTTTTTTGTTGGATGAACCAAGCCTAGGCTTTTGGCATGTAGAGCTTGCCTATTGAAATCAGAAAGTATTTTCTCAAATTTCTGATTTACCTTTCTGAATCTTGTTTTTTTCTTTCCATATTTTTTATCGCCAATCAATGGATTTCCTTTAAATGCTAAATGCACTCTTATTTGATGAGTTCTTCCAGTTTCTAAAATACATTCTACCAAACTAATTTTTGGTATTTCATTTGAGCCAAAGGTTTTTAAAGTTTTGTAGTTTGTAATTGCTTTTTTTCCTGACCTTTCACTTACAGACATAAGCTGTCTATTTTTTTTACTCCTTGATATTAAAGTTGTTATTTTTCCACTAAGAGGCCTAATCACTCCCCAAATTAATGCTATATATTTTCTTTTTATACTGTGATTACTAAATTGTTCAGATAGATGAGAGTGTGCCTGATTATTTTTTGCTATCACTATTAATCCACTGGTATCTTTATCTATCCTGTGAACTATACCCGGTCTAAATTCTCCATTTAAATTTGATAAATTATTTTTGTAAAGATATAGCAAACCATTAACTAAAGTCCCATCTTTATTACCAGCTCCGGGGTGAACAACCAGACCACTGGGTTTGTTTACAACAACTATTTCTTTGTCTTCATATACAACATCAAGCTTCATTTTTTTTGGTTTAATATCATCAGTTTTTTCTTCAGGAAAATTTACTTCGATTAAATCATTTTGATTTACTTTTTCTGATGCCGTGACAACAAACTTATTGTTAAGCTTTATATTTTTAGAGAGAATAATTTTTTTAATTTGTGATCTTGTAAATGTTTTTAGATTTTTTGTTAAATATTTGTCTAATCTCATCTTTTTGTCGAGATCTTTAGCAAAAAATGTTATTGTTTTATTCATTTAATAATTTAAAAGTATTATATTCGGACGGGCCGTTAGCTTCAACTGGATAGAGCGCACCGCTTCGGACGGTGAGGTTGAGAGTTCGAATCTTTCACGGCCCACCAAATAGAAGATTATGAACGAAATAAAGATTTTGTCAGATAGATTTAGAAGCCTGGATAGCTTGATTAATGGGGAGAAACAAAACTATTCAAAAGCAAGTCCTTACCCACATATTGTTATTAAGGATTTTTTTGATGAAAAATTTTTGAATGAAGTTTTAGAATTCTTTCCTGATTTGTCTAAAAAGACATCTTCAGAAGAGTGGAAAAACAAAAATGAAGTTAAATTTGGTAATAGCAATTATTCTAGCTTTCCAGATAAAATAAAATTATTTTTTGATTTTTTAAATTCTAACCAGTTTTTAGATTTTTTACAGAAGTTAACTTCAATAAAAGAAAAACTTGTACACGATCCAGAATTAAGCGGGGGAGGTCTTCACGAAATTAAAAAAGGAGGCGTACTAAAAATACATACAGATTTTAATCGTCACCCAACTCTTGATTTAGATAGAAGAATAAATGTATTAATTTATCTAAATAAAAATTGGCAAGATTCCTATGGAGGACACTTGGAGCTTTGGGACAAAAGCATGTCTAAATGTGTAAAAAAAATTTCTCCTAGCTTTAATACCATGGTTATTTTTTCAACCACTGATTTTAGCAATCATGGACACCCGGACCCCTTAAATTGTCCTGAAGAAATGTCACGAAAATCTTTGGCACTATATTACTTCTCATCTGGAAGACCAGAGAATGAAATTATAAATAAACATAAAAAAAATAGAACTTATTTTAAAAATAGATCAGGCGTTAAGGATGATGCCTATGAAAAAAAAGAAAATTTTAAAGATTTTTTGAGAGGTTTTAAGTTTTATAAGTTTATAAAAAATTTTGAAAAAAAATACATAAGAAGAAATAAAGATAAATAAATCTTATAGCTTTATAAAATCCATTCCCTGTATTTATTTCTATTACTCAAGATATATTCTGGATAAGTTTCATCAATTTTTATGGTTTCGTATCTATAATTACGACCCAATAAGTCCTTGTTTTCCTTCATTCTTTTATTAATTTTTTCTATATCCGTGAATTCCTCTACATTCTCTTCTTGATGGGCCCCACTTTTAAATTTTTTTGAAAGATCTTCGGGTTTTTTTAAATCATTAAAATGCCAACCCCCACTTAATATGATCTGTGGTTGTTTAGGTTTGTAAAACTTCCAAAAAGATTGTTTTTTAGTTTTTATATTTCTCAACCATTGAGGAGATTTTAAATATTTTTTTTGACAAATTTTAGTTCCTACCCAATCTTTAGCTGTTACATTTAACAAATTCATTTTTTGATGAAAGTTTTTTTGTATAAAGCAAGCATATTTATTCTTTATGTTAAATTCTTTTATTTTTTTTGGGTCTGGAATTTCATCTAGATCTGAAATCATGATTAAATCATTTTCATCGCAATTCTCATATCCTTTATATAGAGAATTTCTTTGAAACTGATCTCTAATATGGCTTGCAGCCCAATCTTTTTTAAATTTACCAACATTAATAGGCAGGTCATCAATAACTAAATATTCTATTTTATTTTTAAATGTTGAAAATTTTTTAATATCAAAATTAAGTTCTTTTTCTTTACCTGAATGAGTCCTGGTTGCTTCAGCTATTATAAATTTATCAACATGATTTTTTAAAACATTCAGCCTAATATCCAAAAGCATATCTTCATCGAAATACATAAAACAGTCATACAAAGCCATTGATCATTCACCCATATTAACTAATGTACCTTTTTTTCGAGCTCCATAAAAAGCTAAATAGAAAACAATAATTGCACCAATAAAATAAAATAAATTTAGAACTAGTGCGTTCATAATATTTTTATAGTCTACTACATTATTTACTAAAATAGATCTTGCTTCCTCAAATATATAAACTAACGGCAAGCCTTTAGCCAATATTTGTAACCATTCAGGTAAAATTGATAATGGGTAATAAACACATCCTAATGGAGCTAAAAGAAAAAGAGATGACCATGCAGTATTTTCAAAAGCTGGGCCGAATCTTAAAAGACCCGAACTAACAAGCAAGCCTAAGGTTGTTCCAAAAAGATACAAACTTAAAAAAAGTAAAAATAGCGGCGGTCCCATTTCTAGTAAAGAAACTCCAAATAATGGACTCATAAGAATTATTGCTGGAATTATTCCAATTAAAGTTCTTAGCAAACATGTAGCAGTTAGTGCAGTTATAATTTCACTAATTTTTAATGGTGCAATAAATAAATTTGTAAAATTCCTGCTCCATATTTCTTCTAAAAACAACATGTTGAAGCTTATGCTTGCTCGAAATAAAAAATCATAGAGAATTGCGCAACTTAAAATAACACCAACAGTATTATTATAATAATCGCTATACATGGTGAAAAATTGGGAAATAAATCCCCAGAGAATTATCTGAATTGTCGGCCAATAAATAAGATCTAGGATTCTTGGAAAAGAACCTTTGATCAAATAAAGGTGGCGCATAGATAATGCAAACATTCTGTGAAGTCTCATATTATTCCCTAACTATTTTTAAAAAAGTTTCTTCTAAATTTTTTCTTCCATGTTTCTTTATTAAGTCATTACATGTTCCCTTATCTATTATTTTGCCTTTCTTCATCATCATTACTTCGCTGCAAAGTCTTTCTACCTCATTCATATTGTGGGAAGCTAATAGAATAGTCGTGCCTCTTTTTGAAGCAAAATTTTCTATATATGTTCTAATGTAATCACCTACATCTGGATCAAGACTTGCTGTGGGTTCATCCAAAAGAAGTATTTCAGGATCATTAATTAATGCTTTAGCAAGAGAAACTCTATTTTTTTGTCCAGAAGAAAGTTCTCCAGTTTTTCTCTTCTTGAACTCTCTTAAATTTAATTCATCCATTAAATCTGAAATTTTTTTTTGTAAGTTATTTACACCATACATTTTTCCATAAACCTTAAGATTTTCTTCAATAGTAAGTTTTTTTGGAAGTTCAACATATGGAGAGATAAAATTTACCTTTTCTAATATTTCTGTTCTATTATTTTCTTTTTCAATATTTTTTTCATTAACAAAAACACTTCCAGAGGTAGGTTTAATTAACCCAAGGATCATTCCTATTGTTGTTGTTTTACCGCAACCGTTTGGACCTAAAAGACCTACGATTGAACCCTTGTTGATTTTGAAGTTTATATTTCTAACTGCCTCAACATTATTATATTTTTTATTTAAATTTTTAATTTCGATACTCATTTATTTGATGCTTTCAATAACCTATCGTTTATGGCAATTCCTATATTTCGATTAGGAATTTTTACAACTTTGATCTTTTTAAAATTTAAATTTTTTATTTTTCTCATAGTTTTATATAAATTTTTTGCTGCCTGTTTTAAATCTCCTTTGTAACTTAAATTAAAAATATTTTTCCCCTTTTTATATTTTTTTCCAAAAACAATAAATGCGTCTTTATTGCTTGCGGTTTTACAGTTTAATGTAACAGGTATTCCTGGAGAATAATGTTTTTTTAACATACCAGGAGAATAGATTTTATTAATTTTTTTTACTGTAGATATTTTTTTACCCAAGACCTTAACTAGCTCTTTCTTACTTATTGCACCAGGTCTAGTTATTTTTATATTTTTAACTAAATTTATAACTGTAGATTCCAACCCAATTTTTGACTTTCCTCCATCTATAATAAAATTAATACTTTTACCAAATTCGTCAATTACATCTAAAGCACTTATCGGACTAAGAGCTGATGATTTGTTTGCACTTGGCATGGCCAGAGGAAAGTTTAATTTTTTAAGTATTTTTTTGGTTGTACTATGACTAGGGAATCTAACAGCTAAAGTATTTAAATTAGCATTTGCTAAAGAACATATCTTAGAATCTTTTCTTTTTTTCAGTATAAAAGTTAGAGGTCCTGGACAAAATTTTTTATAAAGTTTTAAAAAACCTGGATTGATAAAAGCATCTTTTTTTAATTTTTTTATATTGTCGTAGTGAATAATCAGAGGATTTTTTTTAGGTCTTTTTTTTAAAACATATATTTTTTTAATTGCCTGGTAAGAATAAGCATTACCCGCTAATCCATAAACAGTTTCAGTAGGAACAGCAATAATTCCGTTTCTTTTTAAAAAATTTTTTGCTTTATTTAAATTTTTTGGTGAATTTTTGTATATATTTGGATAGATATTTTTCATATTAAGATTATTATATTTTTTAATGAAAACAAAAAATATTCCACCTGATATTAAAAGTAAATCAATAAACGA
>CAZUWS010000042.1:0-5519 GCA_964624295.1 uncultured Candidatus Pelagibacter sp.
GCAGATTCAATACTTTTTTCTGAATATTGTGAGCCACCACCTCTAATCCAGGGTAGTCCTGGCCCTGCAATTTTGCTTGCTAAGATAATTTTATTTCTGTTTTTTCTTTTTTCAAACCAATTACCAATTATCTCTTCGGTTTTACCATAAGTTTTTTCTTTTGGAGGAATTGCATAAAGTTCAGCAGTGTCAAAAAAATTAATTTCTTTTTCAACGGCGTAGTCCATTTGCTCAAAACCCTCCTCTTGAGTGTTTTGTTCTCCCCACGTCATTGTACCGAGGCAAATTAAGCTTACTTTTAGATCGGTATCTCCTAAAGTTTTATATTTCATAAAAATAATGTAATATTTGTAGGCAATATATAGGGCATTGAAAATAAAAAAAAAATGAATATATTTTAATTATGGAATTTAATCGTCAAAATACTACTACAAAGTCTTCAGTAGCTGACTCGCACGTAATTGATCAAGGTCTAAGAAGCTACATGCTTAAAGTTTATAATTATATGGCTTCTGGTGTTTTTCTTACTGGTGTCGTTTCACTATTTTTATTTAGATTGTCAGGAGGGTACGACATTCAAATTAGTTCAACTGGAATTACTGGTTTAACTGGAATTGGACAAGCTTTATTTGCCTCTCCTTTAATGTGGGTTGTTATGCTGGCTCCACTCGGAGTAGTTATATACATGAGTTTTGGTATTAGAAAAATGAGTGCAGCTAAAGCTCAAACAACTTTTTGGATTTTTGCAGCTCTTATGGGAGCTTCTCTTGCATCGATATTTTTAGTTTATACAGGTGCAAGCATAACACGTGTATTTTTTATTACCGCAGGAACTTTTGGCGCGATGAGTATTTATGGTTACACAACAAAAAGAGACTTAACTAAACTAGGTTCATTTTTGATGATGGGTTTAATAGGAATTATAATTGCATCTGTAGTTAATATTTTTATGAAATCCAACATGATGTATTTTGTGATTTCAGTTTTGGGTGTTTTAATTTTTGTTGGTCTTACAGCTTATGATACTCAAAAAATTAAAAATATGTATCTTGCAAGTGATGATAGTGAGATGTCAGGAAAGAAAGCTGTTATGGGTGCCCTAACTTTGTATTTAGATTTCATTAATCTATTCATAATGCTTTTAAGACTTTTTGGCCAAAGAAGATAAAAAATTACCTTACTAATTTTAAATTAGTCCACTCAACTTTGTTTATTAAATTGTCTAGATTTTCAGACTTTTTTACTACTTTTCCATTTCTATCCAAAATATAAAATTTTTCTACTTTATTTTTTGGTCTCAAATTTTTTGATATTCTATAAATAGGTTTTTCAGATGTTCTTTGGTAAACGTCAAAAGTTATCTCCCTCTTATTTATTGAAAGTCCATAGTCTTTCCAATCCCCAGAAGAAACTTTTCTTGCATATAAATTAAGTATAGCTTGCAGTTCTTTTTTGATAAAAAATTTTTCTCTTTTGTAAAATCCGTTGTTAACTACTAGTTTTAATTTATTCTTCATGTTTTTTATACTTTTGTATTAGTGGTATTTGAGAAGCTGTAAATATGAAAGTAATTGCTAATATTCCCCAAACCTTAAAATTAATCCAAGTCTCCTCAGATTGTGTTCTCCAAATGATTTCATTAATTATAGCTAAAAAAATAAAAAAGAAAACCCATCTATACATAAGTTTGTTCCAACCTATATCTTCTAATTTAAGTGAACCTTTAAAAAATACCTTAAGAAAATTTTTATTAAATTTTACTTTTCCTATCAACAATCCAATTGCAAACAAAATATTAATTACAGTAGGTTTTAAATATATAAATATTGGATTATTAAAAAAAATTGTTAGTCCTCCAAAAATAGATATAAGAATTGCTCCTACTAATGGAATATAGGGTATTTTTTTTTCTAGAAAATATACAACTATGACAGCGAGCAAAGTTGCTACAATTAGTGGTGGGATCGCTATTACTAAATTCTTTCCACCCCTATAATATACGATAAAAAAAATTAATAATGGTCCAAAGTCTGTCAAAAACTTAACAAAAGATTTATTCACAGGAAAAAGCTATCATAAAAGAAATTTAATTTAAATTTTTTTTATTGATTTTGCTGTAAATATTATTATCTTTATTGAAAGATGGATTCAAAAAAAGCTAAATTTTCAATTGGAGATGTAGTAAAGCACAAACACTTTAATTTTAGAGGTGTAATATATGATGTTGATTTTGAATTTAATAATTCAGAAGAATGGTATCAATCAATACCGAAAGATGTTAGGCCGCGAAAAGATCAGCCCTTCTATCATTTGTTAGCTGAAAATAATGAAATCACCTATGAAGCTTATGTTTCAGAACAGAATTTAATTATTGATCAATCGAAAGAACCAATTAGACATCCTTTAGTTAATGAGTTTTTTTCTGGGAAAAAAGGCTCCGTTTACTATAAGCCCTCCAACTAGTTTTTATTTGCCACAAAGTTAACAAGATTCATTCAAAACTCCGACTAAAATACAAAATAGATTTCAGTGGTTAGTGTCTAGTTGGGGATCAATTCTTACTTCCTTATCTCCCTCAAGATCCTCAATTAGACCGATAAAATATACCATTCAAAAATTACCCAAAATCAGTTAAACCAAACTATGATTAAATTTTTAAATCCTAGTTATGTATTTCGTTTAACTGGAAAACTATTAAATTTTTTAAAGACTTTTGTGATACCTGTAATTGTTGTTGGATTGATTTTTTCTTTATTTATATCGCCAAAAGATTATATCCAGGGAGATGCTGTGAGGATCATGTATGTACATGTACCTTCAGCCTGGATATCTCTACTTAGTTTTGCAACAATTAGTTTTCTTTGTATAATTAATTTTATTTTTAAACTTAAAAATTTAAGTTTAATTTATAAAAGCCTTGCTCCCATAGGACTAACTTTTAATATTATTGCCATCGTTACAGGATCACTTTGGGGTCAGCCAACTTGGGGAACTTGGTGGGTTTGGGATGCAAGATTAACTTCAATGTTAATTTTGATGATTTTTTATATAATTTTTATTTTTTCTTACAAATTTATTTCAAATCCTGAAAGATCAATAAAAGTTTGTACTTCGATCTCAGTCCTAGGCTTGATAAACCTAATCATAATTAAATATTCAGTGGTTTGGTGGTCTACTCTTCACCAAACTTCAAGCATAAATATTGGTAAAGAAACAACGGTACATTTTTCCATGTTAATTCCACTAGGGCTCATGTTACTTGCACTTTTAGTGTATGCTGCGTTAATTTTTCTAATGAAATATAGAGTAGAAACAATTAGACTGAAAAGAAAAGGTTTAAAAAAATTATGAATTTGGACATCTTTCTAATGAATGGTTATGGCATTTACGTTTGGTCATCTTTCCTATTCACTTTCTTGGTTTGTTTATTCTTGTTTTTAAAAACAAAAAAAAGTTTGATAAAACTTGAAAAAGATTTCATTAAAGAAACACAGAGTCTTTCCTATGAACAACTTGAAGATCTTAAAAAACAAAAAGTTGCAAAGGAAATTTTAATTTCGCATTCAAGAACTTAATTCAGCATTTTTGAAATGCTTAATATAAAGGTAAAAAATAGATTATCGATCTTTATAGCTTTATCTGTAATAAGCATCGTAGTTATCATTTTTATTTTTAAAGCATTGGAAGACAACGTACTCTATTTTTATTCACCATCAGAAATAAAAAATAAAAGTGATGTTATACTTAAAAAAAACATCAAAATAGGTGGTATGGTGAAAAATGGATCCATTCAGACTAATAAAAATGAGATCAAATTTATAGTTACAGATTTTAAAAATGAAATAATAGTTAGCTATAAAGGAAGCGTACCTGCTCTTTTTGCAGAGGGTAAAGGAGTGGTTGCTGAAGGAAAGTTAAGGGATAAGAAATTTTTTTTAGCAAAAAGAATTTTGGCTAAACATGATGAAAATTATATGCCACCCAAAATTAAGGAAAGTTTAGAAAAAAATGCTAAGTAAACTTGGTATAATTTTTATAAGTACAGCATTACTAATAAGTTTAGTATTAGTGTATTTTTCCTTAATTGAATCAAAGAATTCAAACAATCTAATACCAAAAAAAATATATAAACTTTCTCTTTTCCAATTATTTTTTTCTGTTCTAAGTTTTATAATTTTATTACTTGGCTATGTTTTTTCTGATTTTTCAATAATCAATGTATATGAAAATTCTCATACCACTAAACCATTATTTTATAAAATATCTGGAACTTGGGGAAATCACGAAGGTAGCTTGCTGTTATGGATAAATATTTTGGTTTTGTTTTCTTTTTTATTTTTATTTCTAAACAAAAATAGAAACAAAAATTTTAAAATTTTTACTTTATTATTTCAGAATTTATTAATAGCAGTTTTTTTTATTTTTTTATTAGCAACTTCAAATCCATTTTCAACAATATATCCCATTCCAAATGAAGGAATGGGTTTAAATCCTATTTTACAAGATCCTGCATTAGCAATACACCCTCCTTTGCTCTATATAGGATTTGTTGGTTCATCTATTTATTTTTCAGCGGCTTTGTCTGCTTTAATTTCAAAAATTGATGCAAAGTCATTAGCAATATCCATAAAGCCCTGGGTTTTAATTTCGTGGTTTTTTCAAACAGTGGGAATACTTGTTGGATCTATTTGGGCTTACTATGAATTAGGTTGGGGAGGTTATTGGTTTTGGGATCCAGTAGAAAACTCTTCTTTAATGCCATGGTTTGTAATGACAGCCTTACTACACTCAGTTTTAGTTTTAGAAAGAAAAATTGGACTTTATTCCTGGGTAATAGTTTTAAGTATTCTTACCTTTACAATGAGTGTGACAGGAACTTTTCTGGTAAGGTCAGGAATTTTAAATTCTGTACATACCTTTGCACATGATCCGTCCAGAGGCTTATTTATTCTTACTTTTTTAATTTTAATGGTGTTTTCATCAATATTTGTTTTTTTTAAGCATGCTCCAATTGAAAATAAAAAATATAAAATATTATCAAAAGAGTTTTTTATCTTGATTAATAATTGGTTTATGATTTTTTTTCTTGGTGTAGTTTTAATTGGGACCCTTTATCCTATCTTTCTTGATACTTTAACCGGAACAAAAATATCAGTTGGACCGCCATATTACAATTTTGTATTAGCTCCTTTTTTAATTCCTCTGCTATTTTTAATGACATCAGGACCGAAACATAAATGGATTTCATCAGAAACAAAAAATTTTTTTAATTTAGTTTTATTCTTATCTATTTTTTTATTTTTAATTACTTTTTTTGTTATTAAAGAAAATAGTTTGTTATTGAATTTAATACTTTTTTTTTCAATTTATTTGATAATTCAAACTTTATTTGATCTATATGATAGCTTTAGAAGTAAAAGTATAAATTTTTCAAGAATTCTATCTCATTTAGGTTTTGGGCTATTAATCTTTTCTATATCTATTAATCATATATTTTCTCAAGAAAGTAATTTTAATTT
>CAZUWS010000043.1:0-5277 GCA_964624295.1 uncultured Candidatus Pelagibacter sp.
GATATGCTCTTGCGCTTCTTTAGTTAATAAAAACTCAAGAAGTTTAATAGCATTAGCTTTGTTTGGAGCATGTTTTAAAATTCCTCCACCGCTAATATTCATATGTGTTCCTCTTCCATCCTGATTAGGAAAGAAAGGTTTCACTTTTTTTGCCGCCGCTTGTTGTTCTGGACCTTTTTTTCCAGATAACATTAAAGCAATGTAATATGTATTAGCAACAGCCCAATCAGCTTCACCTGCTGCAACTGCTAAAATTTGTGCTCTATCATTTCCTTTTGCTTTTCTTGCAAAGTTAGATACCAAGCCTTTTGCCCATGTTTCAGTATTTTTTGCTCCATTATTTTTGATTAAAGAAGCAACTAATGACTGATTATAAACATTGTTAGACTGTCTAATAACAACTCTGCCTTTGTATTTAGGATCGGCTAAATCTTCATAAGTCATATTCCATGAAGGATTTACAGTTTTTGGATTGTAATAAATTACACGAGCTCTTTTAGCTATACCTGTCCAATAGGCACTTCTAAAATTAGCTGGGACAACTTTTTTAATTCCAGCAGAACTTGCTCCTTTTTGAAACATTCCTTGTGTTTGAAAAGCGCCAAGTCTTCCTGCGTCAGCAGTAATATAAAGGTCACCTTTACAATCTTTCCCTTCTTCCTTAATTCTTTTTTGTAATGCTTTGTCTTTTCCAGAAACAACATTTACTTTAATGCCCGTTTTTGCCGTGAATTTTTTGTAAAGCTGAACATCTGAATCATAGTGTCTTGCGCTAAAGATATTTACTTCTTGTGCCATTACTGACGTAGAAATAAATAAGAAGCTTAAAATACCTAATAATAGTTTTTTCATATAACCCTTTAATTTGTTTGTTTATTTGCGACAAATATATTGATAATGATTATCAATTACAAGAGATTAATAATGCTTCTCAATTGCAATAATGACGCAGATTATGATTTTAATAAGAAAACAGCGAAGTATTTTTGATTATCAAACCAGTAGTTTTGCATTTTCCATTTTGCTAGGTGAGATAAATGTCTGAATGATTTTATCGTAAATTTGTTTGAAATCTCAACCTGTATATTTTCATTTTTTTTAAAAGAGAATTTCCTTTTATCTAAAAAAAATGACTGATTGATCTTGCTAACTATAAAACCCTGAATACATTTTAAACGATTATTAAATATTCCTTTATAATAAAAATTTTTAACATTTAAACCTGTATTAAAATTTCTATTAATTATATTAATTAGATTTAAACTAAATTTAGCAGTATATCCATTTTTATCATTATACGCTTTTTCAAGAATTTTATTATTTTTTATTAAATCAACACCTACAAATAAAAAATTTCCTTTTCCAACGCTTTTTCTAAGATTTTTTAAAAAAATAATTTCTTTTTTATTATGAAAATTTCCAATAGAAGAACCTAAAAAAAAATAAATTTTAGTCGTTTTTTTAAAATTAGGTATTTTAAATGGTTTTGAATAATCTATTTTTATGGGTTTGACTTTAAGGTTTGGATGTTTTTTTTTTAATTTTAATACGGATTTTTTTACAAATTCTAAAGAGATGTCAAGTGGTATATAAAATTTAACTTTTTTATTAACTAAAATTTTTATTTTATCAGCAGCACCGCTGCCAATTTCAACAAATGATAAATTACCTTTAAATAATAAAGGTATTTTTTTGGATAGTTTTTTTAATATTTCTTTTTCTTTTCTTGTTGGGTAATACTCTTTTTGTTGAGTAATTTTTTCAAAATATTTACTTCCTAATAAATCATAGTGGTATTTAGAAGGAATTATCTTATCTTTTTTTGACAAACCTTCTTTTAATTCTTTTAAAAAGTTTTTTTTATCTTTTTTCATTTTTTATCTGTATTAGATAAATCTGCACCAGTTGTTGGGTCAAGCTCAATACCTAAGGGAGTAATGTCTCTTGGTAATGGCGTAAATGTGGAATCAGGATTGTCCTTATACGTTCTTTTCGTCATTCTATAAATTCCAAAAACAATAATTAAAAATAAAAAAATAATAAGATGTAAAAAAAATCCATTTGGCCCAAATTTATACATCAAGCCTGAACAAATAATTGGTCCTGCCATAGCACCTAAGCCAAAAATTACATTTAAACCGGCTCCAGCAGCTACGAATTTTTCTTTTGAAATATAATCATTCACTAATGCAAGATTTAGTGAAAATAAAGGAAGTATCATTCCTGACATAAGAGTTATAAATATAAATAATTTCCCTTTATCCATTGTTGTTGAAAAATAATTAAACTTGACCATGTTTTCTATAAACAAATTAGCAAAAGAAGCTCCAGAAAAAGCTATAGATAAAAAACAAAAAATTACAGCTAATATTGCACATAAAATAATTATTATTCTTCTATCGTTTTTATCTGACAGATAACCAATGGGCCATTGAAAAAAAGCGCCCGCTAAAGTTATTAGAACAAGTAAAATAGAAATTTCAAAAATTGATAAGTTCATTATCGTCGCATATACAGCAGATAACGTAAATATTGCAGAGAAAAGAAAACCTGAACAAAACATCGAAAAGCTTCCAAAAGGAGAAATTTTAAAAAGTTCCTTTACTTTCATTGTTGTAGTTTTTTTAAATTTTGGGGGTTTTTTTTTAGTTAATAAAATTGGTACTAGAGCTATAGAAAATAAAAGAGAAATAAGTATAAAAGGTTCATATTCTATTGGATTGCTTATATTTAATAATAGATTTCCTATTGCAAAACCAAAAAAGGTAATGAACATATAAAGTGAAAGCACTTTACCTCTTGTTCTGTTATTTGCTCTGTCATTTAACCAGCTTTCAACAATAACAAAAATTCCAATCATGCTAAAACCTGTTAAAAACCTCGCAAATATCCAAACAATTGGGTCAACAAAAACAATGTGAATTAATGAACTTAATGATGCCATTGAAGCAAAAGCAGCAAAAACTCTAATATGTCCTACTCTACTAACAAGTTGTGGAGATAAATTTGCTCCAACAAAGTAACCAACGAAATATCCAGACATTAATAGTCCAGTTGAAAAATAATTAAATTCTTCTAAAACAGCCCGTACCCCTAAAAGATTTCCTTGAAGACCGTGTGCTGTAATTAAAATAGCAAAACCAGTAAAGAGTGCCCATGAATTTTTTAAAATTTTTCCCATGATTCAGGCTGTCTTTAAACCTTATTTTTTAAAATTCAACTTATATTTATTAGTTAGAATATGGTGCTCTACTGAATATTTTTTTGACGTATGGTTCAAAATCTTTCAGACTTAAAGATTTATAGGTAGGGTCGAAAGACTTTTGATCCCATTTTTCACAAAAATTCATCGTATCCTTGTAGTATTTATGATCTTTAAATTTTTCTCTCTCATTTTTGTTACCACCAAAATGATGAGCATAATAATACATTTGAAATATGCCGTGCTTCTCAACTATCCAATGTGTTTTTTCACTAACATATGGTTTTAAAACTGCGGCAGCATATTCTGCATGATTTAAAGGAGCAAGCTCATCACCAATATCATGAAGTAATGCTGCTACGATCATTTCATCGTCTGCTTTATCTTTAAGAGCTCTTGTGGCGGTTTGTAAAGAGTGTTCTAATCTGGAAATCTGATAGCCTTCAAGAGTACTATTTAATGTACTCATAAAATTTAAAATTCTATCAGCTGTACTTTTAATAAATTTCTTTTCATGACGATCTAAAAGAAGATAATCTTTCTTTGTCCCCTTTTTCATTTCTTTAAAACTAACTTTGTCCATAAATATTAAATTTTCTTTTTAAATATTTCATTTTACTTTCAGCAGAATCATGATCGATATAACATCCTTGTAAATGTCTCTCTCCAATATTCATATTAAATGCAGTTCTTCCATGAAGTGTTCTGTAATTATCCATTATCATCATGTCACCTGGTTCCAACTTAAATTGAATCATAAATTTTTTTGAATTACATAGTTTTATAAACAGTGCTCTAGCTTTATAAAATTGATTTAATTGATCTTTTTTAAGTATAGGGACATAATCAAGTCTTGGACTTAATCTAACTCTTTTTAATGAATCGTTTTTATTTAGCTCAATAGTTTCTCCCCAATTTTCAAGAATTGTATCTTTACTAACAAATGTAAATCTAATTTTTACAGAAGTAAGTAATTTGAAAAAGTTTTTATGTTTTTTTTTTAAATATTCAGCAACTGCAAATCCATCTGTAAGTGTTGAATGACCTCCTTGACTGTCATTTTTAACACAATGTAATATTTGAATTCCTGGTATTGGTTTTCTATAAGGGTTGTCTGTATGTGCTGATAATGAGTGAGGTGTATATGCTAAATCATTTGCTTTTCTTACAGATTTAACATCAAATAAAACTCCAAAATTTGTTGGTCTAACAACTCCAATTAGATTGGCAAATTTTATAATAAAATTCTTTTTAGCTGGAGTGTTTTTTAGTATTGAGAAACCATATTTATAAAATTTTTCTAAAAAAGTATAACCTTCTCTATTATTAAACATGTCTGATTTAAATCTAAAAAAAGGTTTGTTTTTAATTCTCGAGTTCCATAAAAATATTTTCTTGTTAGATATGTTTTTATTTATTTCCTCTAGTAACTCATCTATATGATAATGGGATTCAATTCCGTCAGTAAATTCAACATTTAGTAATTTTTTTTTAATTAAGGCTTTTTTTATTTTTAATTTATGATTTAAATCTGCAGGATCGTATAATCTTTGACCGGTATTTTTATCTAATAACCCTTGATTATTAACTCTTTCTCGTAACCAAAGAGGATGTAGCTCTATGTTCTTTTTGTACAGAGAAACAAAAATTTTCTTCTTGTTCTTTGCAACTCCTATCTTCATAAAAGAACCATATCCTAGTTCTATGATTTTGAGAATATGTAGATTATCTGGTCTTGATAGTGTCTTGAGGAACGATTTTCTGTGTAATTCTGTCTAAAACAATGGCTAATATTACAATCCCTGTTCCGCCAATAACAGCTCCACCAATATCTAATCTTCCAAGAGCTACGTAAACGGTTAGCCCTAGCCCTCCGGCACCAATTAAAGCGGCTATAACCACCATCGATAGAGCCAACATAAGTGTTTGGTTAACCCCTGCCATAATGGTTTTCATAGCTAAAGGTATTTCAATTCTATGTAATATTTTAAATTTTGTTAGTCCTAAACTTGCCCCTGCCTCTTTAAATCCTTTTCCTACTTGTCTTATTCCAAGATTAGTAAGACGAACAATCG
>CAZUWS010000044.1:0-5264 GCA_964624295.1 uncultured Candidatus Pelagibacter sp.
TCATGTACCAAATTACTATTTATATTCAGTACCGATGGCGGTGGTTATTGCCCTTATTTTTTTAACTTACTTTAGTGCTAGATTTGGACTTGAATCGAGAAAAAGGTCAGCGGCTTTAAAAGAGTTAGAATTAGTATTGGCAAAAGAACAGGAACTCGAATCTATTGGTCTTCAAGCAGCCGCAGCCGTCCATTCTCTTGGAACTCCATTATCAACAATAACTGTAATTGCGAAAGAACTAAAAAAAGAAACTTTTGAAAAACCACAATATTCAAAGGATATAGATTTATTATTGAGCCAAACTAAAAGATGCAGTGAAATACTTAAAAAAATATCTAAAGCTCAAATCGAGGACGATAAATTTATTAGTGAGGTTACTATGCAAAACTTACTTATTGAAATTTCAAGGTCATTTGAAGAAATATCAGAAAAAAAAATTATTCTAAATTTAGATAACGCAAAAAAAAAAATATTGATAGACAGATCAGTAGAAATAACCTATGGAATTCGTAACTTTGTTGGAAATGCAGTTAAATTTTCAAAAAACAAGGTAATGATAAATTTAGATTGCGATTCAAAACACGTTAAAATTACTATTTCTGATGATGGTCCTGGTTTTCCCGAGGATGTTTCTAAAAAAATTGGTCAACCTTATATTGCGACCAGATCAAAAGATTTGGGTTCCAAAGCTGGTTTGGGGCTAGGAACTTTTATAGGCAAGACTCTTCTTGAAAGAAAGAAAGCTAATCTAAATTTTTCAAATCTAGAAAAAAAAGAGGGCGCTATAGTTACAATAATCTGGAAGAATTCAGATATTATAATTTAAAATTTACAAATTTATAGGCAAGAATTTTATAAGCTAATTTTGCTACTAAAAAATTATAACCTGAAAATCCTTTTATAGGTGATAATTCATTTATATCTGCACCAACTATTTTGGAATATTTGGATGCAATTTTTATAATTTTTATTGTTTCATCCCAAAAGAGACCCCCAGGCTCTGGAGTTCCGGTTGCTGGCATTAAACTTGCATCAAAACCATCAACGTCAAAGGTAATATAAACATTTTTATTTTTTACTAATTTTTTAAAAATATTTAAATTCCAATTTTTTTTATCTTTTGCCCAAAAAATATTTATTCTTTTTCTATTTTTTTTTAAATAAACTACTTCACTGCTTGATATATTTCTTATACCAAAAGATATTAAGTTGACATTTTTATAATCCAAGCACCTTCTAATCGCAGATGCATGAGAAAATTTATTTCCATTATAACTTTGTCTTAGGTCTGCGTGAGCATCAAAATGCAGCAGACATAGCTTATCAAACTTTTTTACAAAAGGTGCGATACATCCTGGTGTGATTGAGTGTTCACCTCCAAGAACCATTGGAAAAATATTTTTTTTTAATAGAGATTCATTAATTTTTGAAATCTGACTTAATGCATCTTTCATTTTTTTTTTGATTGGAAAGGGTTTTAAGGTCTTGACTCCAATTTTCTTATATGGCTCACAATGCAAATCTTCGTCAAATAACTCAACTTGATGAGAAGCTTTGATGATTTCTCTGGGCCCATTTTTTGTTCCACTTCCATAGCTTACAGTTTTTTCCAATCCAAAAGGAACAATGACAGCCTTTTCTTTTATATTGAATTTATTTTCAATTCCTAAGAAACCTTGCTTGTTAGATAAATAATTCAATTTTTACCCAAATATGTTTGAAAAATTTTTTCTTTCTCTATTTTGCCAAAATTTGCGGTGATAAGCATCACTTGCAATTAAAGGCAAAACGCTTGTAGCTTCAGCAAAAACCATTTGTTCCTTGGAAGTATCAACTTTCCCCCATGAACTTGCTTCTTTTAAAGTGGAACTGCTACATGCACCATCTCTTGTGTCTGCGACAGTCACTTGTATAGCATATTTGTGCATATCAACTTTTTTCCCTAAAAGCTCTGCACAAACTACTGTGTCCTGGACAAAATTTTTAGGAACTCCACCACCAACCATCAATAATCCAGAAGCCTTTGATTTTAGTTTAATCTCAGTCAGTTCCCTAAATTCTCTTATAGAATCTATTGTAATATGTTTATTAGGGTTTTGTTCTTGATGCATTACTAAGCCAAAGCCTGCAGAACTGTCGGTAAAGGCTGGACAAAATATTGGTACATTGTGATCATAGGCAACTTCAATTAAGGAACCTTTTTTCTTTGAATTTTTTTTCAAATATTTACCAATTTCTTTGATAAATTCTCTGGAAGTATAAGTCTTAGGTGTTAATTTATTGGCTATTTCACATATAGTTTTGTCGCAAGCCTGAAGCTGCTCTTCGTCAATATAGGTATCATATATTCTGTCTATATAATTTTCTCTTAAAACTTTATCATCCTGAAATTGACTACCTTGATAATGTTTAAAACCTAAGGCTTCAAAAAAATCCATATCAATTATTGATGCTCCAGTAGCCACTATAGCATCGACCATATTATATTTAACCAGATCAGAATACAGTTTCATACATCCTGCGGCAGAAGTTGAACCAGCAATTGTCAAAAAAATTGAACAGCTTTTATCTTTTATCATATCATTATAAATTCCAGCAGCATTTGCAGTATCTCTTGATGTAAAAGACATTTTTTTCATAGACTCGATAATTTTACGAGAGTCAAAAGATGTTATATCAATATGTTCTACTTCTGATTTTAATAGGGATTTTTTATTGTGTCCTATAGTTGGACCGTTTTTTTTATTCATTAAGCAACCAAGTAATCAAACTTATCTTTCCGATCGTACATTGAAAGAATAGGCTTGTCATCTACTTGATAGATTGTATCTGAATAGAAGCCATTAAATTTTGTTCTAAATGTAGTTCCGTAGGCTCCAAGTTGGCCAAGCTCAATATAATCTCCTTCTTTGATGTTGTTAGGTAGTAAAAATGGTCCTTTCATGTAATCCAGACTATCACAAGTTGGTCCGTAGAAATTGAAAGCAGTGAGTTTTTTAGAAACAACCCTTCCATTGGTAATCATTTTTGCAGGTAAAACAAAATTTGGAACACCGGCATCAAATAGAGAACCATAAGTTCCATCGTTTATATAAAGTTTTTGTTTTTTCTTTAATAGAACTTTTACGATAGTAGAACCAGACTCTGCTACAATTGCACGACCAGGTTCACAAAATACCTCTGGCATTTTTTCCAGCTTTAAGTTTTTTAGAGCTTCTTTAATTTCTTGCAAATAATTTTCTAGAGGCTCAGGAGTTAAATCTGGATATATAGCCGGAAATCCTCCACCCACATTAATTACGTCTGGTATAATTTTTGTTTTTTTAATTATTTTACCAATTTCAGCTATTCCTTTTGAAAAGGAAATTTTATGCATACATTGTGATCCCACATGAAAGCTTAGTCCAACTTTTTTACCATGTTCTTTGCACAACCTCAGTAAACCCAAAGCTTCACTTGGTGAAGCGCCAAACTTTCTGGATAAATCAATCTCAGCATGTTCATTTGAAATACTTACTCTTACATATAAATTTAAATCTTTTGCATTATTTGTAGCTTCAAGAATTTTAAGTAACTCGTCTTTAGTATCTAATGCAAAATCTTTAACATTGTATTGGGAGTAAGCTTCTTTAATACTTTCTCTACTTTTAACAGTATGCATGAAATATACCTTAGCTTTACTGTCAATCTTTCTTATTAATTTTACTTCATTGATTGAAGCAACATCAAAATTTTGAATTCCACTACCAATAATGATTTTAATTATTTTTTCGTCCGGATTAGTTTTTACAGCGTAAAGGACTTTTCCTGGAAAATTATTTTTAAAAAACTCCACAGACTTTTTAACTGAATTAGGTCTAATACAATAGACCGGATTTTCAGGCTGCAAAGTGTTAACTAGCTCGTTAACGTTACTAAATTTTTGCATCGTGTATGTTTTTCCCCCGTTAATTACACAACCAACTTTTCATAAGGCTTCCAAAAAATTTTATAAAAAAACCTTTATATTTTGCATTTAATGGTTTTTACAATTTATGTAAAGAAAATAATTGCTTGAAATCTTTTCATGAGTACCTATATGGAAGATATGATAAGGACGAATAAGACATCTCCAGGTTTAAAAATATCCGACTTTGAGGACAGGTCCCTTCTCATAGTTGATGACGATGATCCTCTTAGAGATAGGCTATCTAGAGCTATGGAAAAGAAAGGATTCCAGGTAAAAAATGCTAAAACCGTTGAAAATGCTATTAAATTAGTGAAATTATCACCCCCAAAATTTGCTCTAGTAGATCTAAGATTAGAGGATGGAAGCGGTCTGGATGTGGTTCAGGAGATCAATAAGGCCAATAAGGAGAGTAGGATAGTGATGCTCACAGGTTATGGAAATCTGCCCACAGCTGTTGCTGCTGTGAAGGCTGGAGCAATAGATTATATGGCCAAGCCAGTCGACGCTGATGATGTCGAATCGGCTCTTCTAGCATCTCCGGATTCAAAGGCCAAACCTCCAGAAAACCCTATGTCAGCAGATAGAGTAAAATGGGAGCATATACACAGGGTATTCGAGCTTTGTAACAGAAATGTCTCAGAAACTGCAAGAAGACTAAAAATGCACAGAAGAACCCTCCAGAGGATATTGTCAAAAAGATCGCCGAATTAATAATTCTATAGTTTTCTAAATTTTAATATTGCAGGGATGAGCAAGGCTAAAAGCGAAATTTTAAATAGTTCTGCTAAAAGGAAAGGTTGTGCACCTAATTTAAATATAGGTTTGTCCCAACCGATTAATGATCCTAACCAAATTAATCCTAAAAGATATATAAAACTTACCGAGAATAGCAATTTTGCAAAATTCTTAAAGAAATTATTATCAAAGGTAAAAAATCCAGTTAAGTAAACTGCTGCTAAAAAACCAATTAAATACCCCATAGTTGGTCCAGTAAAATAAACTATACCCATACCTTTTTCCGGAGTTCCAGCAAAAACAGGTAATCCAGCAATACCTTCAACTAAATAGAGCGCTACGGTAAACAAACCTAGTTTCCACCCCAAAGATATACCAAGTAACAAAACTACAAAAGTTTGCATAGTCATGGGCACCGGATAAAAGGGAATTTTTATTTTTGCAGATATAGCTAAAAGAATAGACCCTAAAATTGCAATAAATAAATTTTTTACTAGAGAGGCTTCTTTTAAATTTTTAATTAACTCCATATTCTGATTCTTACTTTTATTTACAGAAAAATCTACTTATTTGTTACTTG
>CAZUWS010000045.1:0-5225 GCA_964624295.1 uncultured Candidatus Pelagibacter sp.
ATTGAAAAACCTTTAATGGGACCTGAGCCAAAAACAAATAATAGCAAAGATGCAATTAATGTAGTAATATTAGCATCTAAAATTGTAGACATAGCTTTGTCAAATCCATTTTTAATTGCAGATAAAGTTTTTGTTTTTTTTGAAAACTCTTCTTTAATTCTTTCAAAGATTAAAACATTTGCATCAACAGCAATACCTATAGTTAATACTATTCCTGCAATACCAGGTAGGGTTAAAGTGGCACCAATGATACCTAATAAAGCAATTATAATGAATAAATTTATTATAAGCGATATACTAGCTAAGATACCAAAAATCCCATAAATTAAAATCATAAATATACAGACAAAAATCATACCAATAATAGATGCAATTTTACCTGCATCGATAGAATCAGATCCTAAAGATGCTCCAACGGACCTTTCTTCAATAATTTCCAAAGGTGCTGGTAGAGCACCTGCTCTTAAAAGAACTGCTAAATCAGCTGCCTCCTGACTGGTAAAATTACCTGTAATTATTCCTGAACCTCCTGTTATCGCAGAGTTAATAACTGGAGCTGTAATAACAACTCCATCTAATATCACTGCAAATCTTTTGCCAACATTTTCACTTGTAGCTTTTCCAAATTTTTGTGCACCTGTTGTATCAAATCTAAATGAAACTGCATGTCCTTGCTGAGGATCAAATGATCCTTTCGCATCAATGAGATTTTCACCCCCTACTCTGGATTTTTTTTCTACTAGATATTTTGTACTAGAATCATAAAAATCAGTAACTATTAATTTTCCAAATGGAGCTTTATTTGATTGCAATGAAGTTTGATCTTCATCATCAACCATATGAAATGTCAATTTAGCAGTTTTACCTAATAATTCTTTTATTCTTTCAGGATCTTTGACACCAGGTAATTGTAGAAGAATTCTATTTTTTCCAGATCTTTGGATCAAAGGTTCTTTAGTTCCAGATTCATCTATTCTTTTACGAACAATTTCTAATGATTGTTTTAAAGCAGACTCTCTAATAGATTTTTTAAAATTATCATTAATTATAACTTTAAGTATATTATTGTTTATAACAACATTAACATTATTATAATTCTTTATAAATTCTTTTCGTATATCTTCTAGCTTTAGAGAATTCATAAATCTAAATGATATTTGATCATCTTGAATATTTATATCTGTTAAATTTATTTGAAAATTTCTTGAAATTAATCTTATTGAATCACTAATGTTCTCTAATTCTTCTTTAAAAAGAACATCTGATTGTACTTCTAAAAGTAGATATGATCCACCTTGTAAATCTAAACCTAAATTAATTTTATTTTCTAAAAACCAATTTTCTGTATCTTCTTGATATAAAATAGATGGTATAGAAAAAATTATTCCAGAAGATATTACAAGAAATACTATTAATGATTTCCACAAGGGATAATTTTTCATCTATATTATTTTTTTTTACCAAATAAGCCTGAGAAAATTCCACCTTTGTTTTCAGTAGAAGGATCTGTTTTTATTTTTGGTTTTTCTTGTGTAATATATAAATCAGCTACCATACCTGGTGCAATCTTGATTTCTACTTCGTTGGAAATTTCTACGTTCAATTCCCTATTATCATTTACTTTACTTATTTTACCAATGATCCCGCCAGAAGTAATTATTTTATCTCCTTTTTTTAAATTATTAAGCATTTCTTTATGTAGCTTAACTTTTTTTTGCTGAGGTCTGATTAATAAGATATAAAATACACCAAATATTAAAATTAGTGGTAAAAAAGCTCCTATTCCTTCCATAAAAATCCTATTTTATTTAATTTGAGGATTTTCTTATACTGTGTAAAAGAAAAATGCAATTATAGTTAAATAAAGATTAAAATGGGTTTTTTTGCTAATTTATTAATAAAAAGTCAATTAGACAAATTTAATGCATTTATTTGGAATACTAATAAAAACAATTTTGATCCTATTATTAATATAAAAACAATTAATTTAGATTTAATTATTGGAATTGAAAGACAAAAAAAAACTCTTTTAGAAAATACTGAAAATTTTGCATTAGGTAATTTTACAAATAACGCTTTACTTTGGGGCTCTAGAGGCAACGGTAAAAGTACATTAATTAAATCTATATTCATTAAACTATCAAAAAATTATAAAAATTTAAAATTAATTCAACTAAACAAAAATGATATTTTTGATATTGAATCAATTTATAAAAAAATTTCTAAATATTCAGAAAAAAGATTTATTATTTTTATTGATGATTTATCATTTGAAAAAATTGATAATGAATATAAAATCATTAAATCTACTCTTGATGGAAGTATTCAAAATCAACCAACAAATATCATTTTATATGTAACTTCAAATAGAAGACATTTAATGCCAAGAGATATGATTGATAATGAAAGATCATCAGCTATTCATACAGATGAAAGTGTTGATGAAAAAATAAGTTTAAGTGATAGATTTGGACTATGGATAGGATTTCACAATCTAGATCAAAGTGTTTATTTGGATATTATCAAAAATTACTGCAATCATTATAAAATTTCATATAATCAAGATATTGAAAAAAGATCTATACAATGGTCTGTCCAAAGAGGTAATAGAACAGGAAGAACAGCATGGCAATTTATAATTCAATTAGCCGCAGAAAAAAATTTAAGAATTGATTTTTAATTTTTTCTCTAATTTTCTTATGAAATAAGAAATAATCAAAATTAAAACAAAGTATTCTAAAACTAAAAAGGTATAAATTTCTAAAGGTCTATAAACTGTAACAACTAATTCATTAGCTTTTCTTGTAAGATCAGCTAAACCAATAATAGATACCAAGGACGACATTTTTAAAACATAAACAAATTGATTGCCTATTGCAGGTAGAATAATTCTTATTGCTTGAGGCAGAATGATTAATCTCATTTCTTGTGCTTTACTTAAACCAATAGATTTTGCTGCATCTTTTTGTCCTGAACCAATAGATTGTAATCCTGCTCTAAAAATTTCAGCTTCAAATGCTGCATCACTCAATGAAAGAGAAATAATACCAGCCATAAAAGCACCTATGCTAATACCAAAAATTACTGGTAAACCATAATATACCCACAGTAAAAGTACTAATAAAGGAACAGCTCTAAAAAATTCTATATAAGATCTATTAACTAAAATTAATAATTTATTGTTACTTAAACCTGGTAATGCAATAAAAAAACCTATGAAAATAGAAATAATTATAGATATTAAAGAAATACTTATCGTTAGACCTAAACCGCTAATTAAAAACTCAAGATTAGTTAATCCACTTTCAAGTCTAGGATCTAATATATACCATCCCCAATTATAATTACTAGAACATGAAGTTAATGATAATAATAATAAAATATAAAGAAATTTCACCAAGTAGTTATATTATAGAAAAAAAAAATTAGTAAAGTAAAAACAGTTGCTACAAACTTTTAAGTTGATATTTTTCCATCATTTGTTGAAAAAAACCTTGAGATTTTTTAATAGAAATCCAATGATTTAAATAATTAATCCATACTTGGTCGTCTTGGGGTGTCAACCAAGCAAGAGGGGTAGGATATTTAGGTTCACTAACAGGAATAATTGCCATTTCAGGATATTGCTCAACTAAAGTCGCAGCTTCTATATTAGATGTTATATGCACTTCAGATCTTCCTGCTAAGACTTCTTGAAAATCTCTAGCTGGAGATTCAATAATATTTAATGTAGCGTTAGGAAATATTTCTTTAGCCTGAATTTCTTGAGTAGTTCCTAAAGTAACAGCAACTTTAACGCCTTGTTTGTTTATATCGTCCCAATTTTGGAATTTATTTAAATTCTTTTTTAGTGTTAGAGGAACTGTTGCAAGTTTAAAATATGAGTCTGTATAACCTGTTGAAAGAGCTCTCTTTGCACTAAGTGATGCACTAGTTGAAATATCATATTTATTAGAAACAATACCATTAACTAATGTTTTCCATTCAGTTGGTATTATAACAAGATTTACGTCCATATCTTTTGCTAACTGTTTAACTATTTCTATTTCAAAACCTATATATTCATTAGTAGCTGGATCTTTTACTGTCATGGGATTCCAATCTCCAGTTGTTCCAACTCTAATTTCTCCATTTTTTAGGATTGTTTGAAGTCTAGACTCAGCAAATGCAGAATTATTGAAAGAAATAATAGCAAAAAATATAAATAGTATTCTAATCATTGAATAAAGCTCCTTATTTTATCTAAATATATAATTATTATAGTTTAAAACAAAATCAATAGTATTTAAGTAAAAAATAATTTTATCTAATTTATTGCATATATTAGTTATATGAAATAAATATATGTATTATGGCAGCATATATAATTGTTCAGGCAAATATTACGGACAAAGAAAAATATAAAGAATATCTTAATAAGGTAACTTCTATTGTAGAAAAATATAGTGGAGAATATTTAGTAAGAGGTGGAAAATATGAAAAAATGCTTGGAAATTGGGATTATGAAAGAACAGTGGTAATTAAATTTCCTTCTTTTAAGTTAGCTAAAGATTTTCATAATTCTTCAGAATATGAACCAGTAAAAAAGATAAGAGAAGAAAATTCAATAGGAAATTTGATTATAATTGAGGGTTGTTGAGCTATTTTTTTAATTTTCTTCCTTCAAGGATCCATTTATCTATACCGCCAACTAAAGTATAAATATTTTTTTTACCTAATTGTTCAACAAAACCGTTTGCTAAAATTGATGAAATATCCCCTGTTTTAGAAACAAAAATTACGTGATCTTTTGGTTTAATTTTTTTTTCAAAAAACTTTATAAACTCTGAATTAAAATTACCTTTATTATCAAATGCAGTCATTTGAAGAGAGCCTTTTATAATTCCAGTCTCTTCTCTATCTTCTGAAGTCCTTATATCTATAATTTTAAATCCATCTTTTTTTTTATTTAATAATTGGTATGAAAAAACTTTTTTGTAACCAGGTGGTATTGCATCAATAATCTCTATTTCAAAAATTAAAGTAGAATTTGGTGGAATTAAATCCCCTACTCCATTTTTTCCATAAGCTAAATTAGGAGGAATCTTTATTTTTCTTTTACCTCCAATTCTTATATCTTTTAATCCTATTTCCCATCCAGGAATTACCTGTCTTAAACCGATTTGAAATATAAAAGGCTGGTTTCTTTTAAAACTACTATCAAATTCAATTCCATTTTCCAAAAA
>CAZUWS010000046.1:0-5136 GCA_964624295.1 uncultured Candidatus Pelagibacter sp.
CTAAAGTTTGAGCTAACAAAGTTTTTCCACATCCTGTGGGACCAACTAGCAAAACGTTAGATTTGGATAATTCTAAATCTTTATTATTTTTTGATTCGTGATTTAATCTTTTATAATGGTTGTGCACCGCCACAGACAAAACTTCTTTTGCGTGAGTTTGCCCAATTACATAATCGTCTAAAACCTTGCATATCTCTCTTGGTGTTGGAACCCCTTCTTCATTTTTAAATAAAGAACTTTTAGTTTCCTCTTTGATAATATCCATACAAAGCTCAACACACTCATCGCAAATAAAAACAGTTGGGCCTGCGATTAGTTTTTTGACTTCGTGTTGGCTTTTCCCACAGAAAGAGCAATAAAGAATATTTTTATTATTTTTATCCGACATAACGAATCAATAATCTAATTTTAAATGTTAGAGGAATCTATGGCAAGTAGAAGTTGTGCGACTAACTAGATGTTGTGTATTATTTTCTCTTTTCAACTACCGAGTCTATAAGGCCAAAATCTTTTGCTTCTTCGGCTGTCATAAATTTATCCCTTTCTAGAGCCTGTGCAATTTCTTTTACAGATTTTCCAGTATGCTTGGAATATATTTGATTTAGCCTTTCCTTTAAAGACAGAATCTCTTTTGCATGTATTTGAATGTCTGTGGCCTGACCTTGAAAACCAGCCGAAGGTTGATGGACCATAATTCTAGAATGAGGTAATGAAAATCTCCTTCCTTTTTCACCAGCTGCTAAAAGAAATGATCCCATAGAAGAAGCCTGTCCAATACAAAGTGTAGATACTGGTGATTTTATATATTGCATAGTGTCGTAAATTCCCAAACCAGATGTGACCAGTCCTCCAGGACTATTTATATAAAAATTTATTTCTTTTTTTGGATTTTCTGACTCTAAAAAAAGTAGTTGTGCTGTAACCAATGATGCAACATTGTCATTAACTGGGCCGACTAAAAAAACTATTCTCTCCTTTAAAAGTCTAGAATAAATATCATATGCCCTTTCACCCTTGTTTGTTTGTTCAACAACCACAGGGATCAAGTTGTTCATTTCTTCTTCAGTCTTACGAATCATAGCAGTATCGCTTATACAATTTTCAGAGAGTTTTTGCTAATTTTTTCTATTTTTTCTTTGTTATTTTTGTTTTTTTCTGTTGTTTTTTAGTATCGGAAGATTTTGATGTTTTAGAATCCTCACTAATTTTTTTTAATATATCTTCTGCTTCCTTTGTCTTTATAGTTTTCTTCTCTAGCTTAATTTTTGTTTTTATTAATTCTATTACTTTTTCTTCGTATAATGCCCCTCTCAAACTAGCTACTGCATTTTGATTTTTTTGATAATATTCCATAACCATTTTTTCTTGGCCTGGCATACTTTTAATCTGTTTTTCAATTTCGTTTTTAATTTCTGCTTCGTTTATTTTTAGATTATTTTTCAATCCTATTTCATTTAAAATTAAACCAGTTTTTATTCTTGATTTAGCTAATTTGATATGTTCTTTTTTATTCTTTTCTATCTCCTCTTTTTTCAAACTTTGAGTAATTATTTTAGTTTCTTGTTCAACTAAATTTTCGGGCAAATCAATGTTATGAGATTTTTCGATTTGTTCTAAAATTTTTCTTTTAGTTATTGTTTCTAAAGTATTTTGGTACTGATTTTTTATTTGTTTTTTTATGAGGTTTTTTAAATCCATAAGGTCTTTTGCCCCAAGTTTTTTTCCTAATTCATCATCAATCTTAATATCAACTGGTTTTTTTATATTTGTAACCTTGCAGTTAAAGTCAGCTTTTTTGTTAGCAAGTTCTTTATTGGGATAGTTTTCGGGAAGTTTAACTGTAACAGATTTGCTTTGATTTTTTTTAACTCCAACTAATTGATTGTCAAATCCCTTTATAAATAAATCTTTTCCTAGAACAAGCTGAATATTTTTTCCTTCATTCCCTTCAAAATCTTTTCCCTCGACTTTTGCTGTATAGTCAAAAACAACAAGATCTTGTAAATTGGATTTTTCTTCATCTTTCTTTTCAGAAAAATTTTGTTGGTTTTTTGCAATTTCCTTTAATCTGTTCTCTACTAATTCGTTCTCCACTTCAATTTCATATTTAGTAGCTTTGATTTTTTCTAAGGAATTTAATTTTATATCAGGCAAAATATCTAGTTCCATTGTGTAGTCTAAATCTTTTCCCTCGCCAAAGGTTTTTAGGTCTATTTTTGGTTGTCCAGCCACTTTTATTTTGTTGTCTTCAATTGCTTTTGTAGATGTTTCTTTTAAAATTCCATCAATAACTTCTCCGTATATTGCTTTTCCAAATTGATTTTTGATTACTTTAGGCGGAACTTTTCCTGGTCTAAAACCTTTCAATTGTACTTTGCTTTGAAGCTCAATTAGTTTTTCGTCCAATTTTTTTTGAATTGTTTTCTTGTCTACTAAAATTGATAGGCTAGCCTTTAAACCTTTTTTTGAATTAACTCTAACTTTCATAATTTTTGGTGGGCAAGAAGAGACTCGAACTCTTAAGCCTTGCGGCACTAGTTCCTAAGACTAGCGCGTATACCAATTCCGCCACTTGCCCTTTTTGTTTTTTATAACAGCAACTTATAACAACTATTGCTTTTTTACGAAACTATAAAGTAAATAATAAAAGACTATATAAAGAGCTATCAGAGAGAAAAACCAGTACTTACAAATTAACCCGCTATCATTGAAAAAGATCGATGGCAAAATTAAACTTAAATAAACCAAATTAATGGTTAAAGAATTTAGATAGTTGCAATCTTTAAATTTTTCAGATTTTTCCAGATAATTGTACAGAAGCATATGCAGATGATGTCTGTCTGGTTTTAATGGAGACTTCCTCAAATATAACTTTCTGAAAAAAGAAAAAAAAACCTCAAAAAATAGATAAAATAAAAGTATGCAGAAGAAAAAAGATGAGATCTCTGGATTTAAATTATTTGTCTGAATAATATTTAAAGCAACTAAAGCCCCGAATAAGTAGGACCCTCCATCACCCAAGAACATCTTGGCCTTTGGAAAATTGAAAAGTAGAAATGACAACAAAACTACAATTTGTGCTGTAATTATTACGGTTAAATGTTCGTGATTATTGTTCAGGTTTAAAAACAAAAGTACAATATTTATTATAAGTAAATGAATTGTCAAAAGACCATTGAAACCATCTATTAGGTTGGCTCCATTTATAATAAACAAAAAACACAACAGGATAAAAAAATTTGCAAATATGCTGTTTGTCATCCATATATTTAGAAAAATCAAATCAACCGAGTTAATATTGATAGAAAAAAAAGTTATAAATACTAACAAGATAACAATCATTAAAATAAGTCTATAATTTGGACTGATCTTAAATTTTATATCCTCAGAAAAGCCAAGAAAAAATAAAGCTATAGACAGAACTAGATACTCAGTGAGAGTTTGTTGAAACAAAAAATAGTATAGAATAAAAAAAATAGTTAAAGATATTATCGAAGCTAAACCACCGCTTCTTGCTGCTGGTTCTTTGTGGAAAGCTTGAGGTTTTTCAAAATCTTTATCCATTAATACTCCGTTTCCAATTTTTGGTGAAAATTTATTCACCATTAGAGCAACAAAAAAACTTAATAGTGAAATAACAGAGAGAAGACTTAATGAAGCTGATTCTGTTGGCATTATCCGTTCTGAATTCCTTTATTTCCTTTTTTTACCATAAATATACCCAAAATAATAATTATAAGAGAAAGTAATACTTTCCATGTTATTTTTTCATCCATAATTAAATATCCAAATATAACTCCGAATATTGGTATTAGGTAAGCTACTTGCGCTTGAAAAATTAATCCATTTGTTGTCAAGATATGAAATCTTAACATCCATGCAATTCCTGTGGCAAATATTCCTAAATAGATAAGTGATAAAGTTGACTCTAACGAAGGATTTAAATTGTTCCATGGTTCCTGATAAAGGCAGAAAGGCAAGAGAGAAATTAACGACCAAATTACTGTAGAGGTAGTAACGTTTTCATTTCCTTTGTTTTTTAAAAATTTTAAAGTTATTAATCCTCCAATCACATACAATGTAGATGCAAGAAGTATTATTAAAGCGTAAATAAAATTACTTTCTGAGATAACTATTTTATCAAAAAAAAGAATAACAACTCCTATAAAACCAACTATTACTCCGATACCCTTTGTTAAATTAAGTTTTTCATTAGATGTAAAAAAATGAGCTAGTATTGCACCGCTTAATGGTGTTGAACTCATTAAAATTGCGGATAAATAACTTTGAACTTTATCTGTGCCGTAAGCAATAAGTAGAAATGGCAGTGAAATGTTAACAAGTCCAACAAGAGCATAGAGTTTCCAATCTTTTGAAAACGCCATTATTTTAATTTTTTTATAAAAGCACCAAAGAAATAAAGCTAGTGCTGCAAAAAAAACTCTAACAAAAACCAAGGTAAAAGTATCGTAGGTATAAGTTGCTATTTTAATATTAAAGAAAGCTGATCCCCAAATTAATGCTAGTAAAAGTAATAAAAAAATATCAATAGCTTTTGGTTCTCTCATTCAATTATTTCTTGCTCTGATCCAATTGTTAATTTAACTAACTCGGGATAAGTAATTCTGAATACGCAATCAGGATGACCTGCTGCACCATACACATATTTAAACCTACTTAAAGACTTATCTACAATAATATTTAATTTTTTTAAGTGTCCCGTTGGAGCAACTCCTCCTATCGAAAAGCCGGTGTTTTCTTTTACCTGGTCTGCATTAGCCATTGCGACATCTTTTTTATTCAAGATTTTTTTTAACTTATTTAGTGAGCACCTTTTGTCTCCAGAAACTAAACAAATTATAAAAGTATCTTCGGCCTTAAAAACTAAACTTTTAACGATAGCTCCTAATTCACATTTTAAAGAATTTGCAGCATCCTTGGCTGTCCTTGCTGTCGTGTCTAAAACTATTATTTTTAAATTAGGATCAAATTTCTTTAGAAACTCTTCGACTCTTTTTACAGGTTCTTTCTTCAATAATTCACTCATTTTTTTAACCTCTGCAGAGCACTTGGGATACCTTTAACTAAATCTTCTGATATCAATCCTCTTCCATGACGTTTTGCAATATCACCATG
>CAZUWS010000047.1:0-5096 GCA_964624295.1 uncultured Candidatus Pelagibacter sp.
CGAATAACTTTATAAGTGAAAATGTGGATAGAAAAATGAAGAAAAATAATAAAAAAGAATTTTTTTTAGCCATAATTTACTTACTTTTATAGTAGATGCTTGCATAATTGAACTCTACAAAGTAAAACATTGTAGAAAATATGGTGCAAAAATGGGTATTCATTACACGTATAAATCAATCAGAGGCGAAAAAGCCATGAAAAAAGAAGCTAAAAGGAAAGCACGTTTAGAGCAAAGACGGGCAAAAAAAGGATCAAAGCCGATAACAGATGAGACCGAAAAAATGCACGATATAGAAAAAACCATTACTTTAGAGGATTTAACCGATCCAAATAAAAATTAGTTTCAATGAAGGTTGTTTCAAAAAAAGAGACATCTCTTTCGAGGAAAGAATTAGCTTTGAAATTAAATTTAAAAAAAAGAAAAGAATTTAAAAATAAATATAAAAGAAAAAAAATAAAATAAAAAACATGAGTGTTTTATCGGATAAATGGATAAAAAAGATGGTAAAAAGCCATAAAATAATTTCTCCGTTTGTTTCAAAACAAATAAGAAAGGGCAAAATATCTTACGGTCTTTCTTCGTATGGTTATGATGCAAGAGTTTCCAATGATTTTAAAATTTTTACTAATGTGAACTCTACAATAGTGGATCCAAAAAATTTTAAAAAAGATGGTTTCGTATCTAAAAAATCAAGAATTTGTGTAATCCCACCAAACTCTTTTGCTTTAGCTAGAACGGTAGAATATTTTAGGATTCCAGAAAATGTAATTGTGATTTGTTTAGGGAAATCTACATACGCAAGATGCGGAATAATAGTAAACGTTACACCTTTAGAACCAGGATGGGAAGGTCATGTTACACTTGAGTTTTCTAATTCAACACCGCTTCCTGCAAAAATTTATGCTAATGAGGGTGCTGCTCAGTTTGTTTTTATAAAAGGCAATGAAAAACCCGAAGTAACATATGCCAAAAGAAAAGGTAAATATATGAAACAGAAAGGCGTTACACTTCCCAAAATTTAATTAATGCAGAAACTAATTGTTAAAGGAAAAAAAACTTTATCTGGCGTTGTTAAAATATCTGGTTCAAAAAATGCCACCCTACCAATTCTGGCTGCCTCAATACTTAGTGATAAAAAAATAGAAATAAATAACATACCATTAGTTAAAGATGTAATTACAATGTCAGAGCTTCTAAAACATATTGGTTCTGATATCAGAGTTAATTCAAAAAAAAAAAAAATTTTAATACATAATAAAAAAAGATCTTTCAAGACAGTGGCCCCTTATGGCTTGCTGAAGACCATGAGAGCTGGTGTAATTGTTTTAGGACCTTTATTATCAAAATTTGGTAAAGCCACCGTATCTTTACCTGGAGGTTGTGCAATTGGAACAAGACCGGTAGACGTTCATCTTTTTGGATTAAAAAAGTTGGGAGCCAAAATTAAAATAAAAAATGGATATATTCTGGCAGAAGCAAAAAGAGGGCTTTTTGGAACGACAATAAAATTGCCATCGATATCAGTAGGAGCAACCGAAAATGTAATCATTGCCGCAAGCTATGCAAAAGGAACTACTTACATAAAAAATTGTGCATGTGAACCAGAAATAAAAAACTTAACAGATTTTCTAAAAAAAATGGGGATCAAAATACAGTGGATTGGAAAAAGAAAAATAAAAATTATAGGAAATCAAAGACTAAAATCTGTGAACCATTCAGTTATGTTTGACAGAATAGAGGCTGGAACCTTTGTTATTGCGGGAGCGTTAGCTGGACAAAAACTCAGGATAGTTGGATTAGAGTCTAAAATCTTAAGAAAAGAGCTGGTAGTTTTAAAAAAGATGGGAGTCAAATTTAAAGTTAAAAAAAATGAAATAATTGTTTTTAATTCAAAAAATATCAAACCTATTTCTATTAGTACAGAACCATACCCCGGTTTTCCTACAGATCTTCAGGCACAAATAATGGTTTTAATGATAAAAGCTAAAGGAGTTTCAAAAATAAAAGAAAATATTTTTGAAAATCGATTTATGCATGTCCCTGAGTTAAATAGAATGGGAGGAAAAATAAAAGTTGTAGGAAATTTATCAGTAATTGATGGACCACAGGAATTAAATGGTGCAGAGGTCATGGCAACTGATTTGAGAGCCTCTGTAAGTTTGGTTTTAGCAGGTTTAATTGGAAAAAACAGAACAGTTATAAACAGAGTTTATCACTTAGACAGAGGTTATGAAGATTTAGAAAAAAAACTTAGAAAATGTAGAGCAAACATTTCTAGACTCAATTATTGATGAGCAAAGAAAGCCTAAAATTAAATGCAACTTCTGAGGAAGATCTAAAAGTTATCTCAGCACATTTGCAAGACTCGATTACACAGGTTAAAAATATTGCGCATTTAAAAAAAAATAGAATATTCTTAGTCCAGCTTAATAGATTTATGTGGGAAGATGTAGAAAAAGGGGTCTTTAGAAGAAATAAAAGGGTAATATCAGTACTTAAATTCGAGAATGTAATTAATGTTTATTCCAAGAACTTAAATCAAAAGAATAAAGATCGTTTTTTAGATTTTTTAGCAATTGAAAGTAAATTTTTGTCTGATAAAAATTACGAAATAAAATTAAATTTTGCAGGTAATATATTGATTAAATTAAGGGCAGAAGTGATCGAATGTTTTTTAGAAGATATAAGCGATCCTTGGGAGACAAAAAATAAACCAAAACACGACATTTTTAATGATTAAAATATTAAATACAAAATCTAGAAATTTTCAAAGTGAGTTTGACTACTATCTAAACTCAAGAAGAAAATACTCAGAGTCAAAAATTAAGACTGTTGCAAGAATTATAAAAGACGTAAGGAAACAACAGGACAAATCTCTAATTAAATATGAGAAAAAATTTAATAGTTTAAAAAATTTAAAGAGAAATAAACTATTTTTTTCGAATTCTGAAATAAAGAAGAATATCAAAAATTTAGATTCAAAGGTAAAAAATTCTATTGATCTTGCTTTTAATAGAATTCTAAATTTTCATAGAAAACAAAAATTTAAGGGTTTTAAAATTAAAGACAAGTACGATAATATTTTTTCCTATAGATCTAAACCTATGGATAAAATTGGTGTTTACGTTCCTGGCGGCAAAGCAAGTTATCCAAGTTCTGTTTTAATGAACTGTATACCAGCGATGATTGCGGGAGTTAAAGAAATCTTTATGACGGTTCCTGCTCTTAATAACAAAGTTAATCCTGGAGTATTATACGCTGCTAAAAAATGTAAAGTAAAAAAGATTTTTAAATTAGGTGGTGCCCAGGCAATAGCAGCCTTTGCCTTTGGGACTCAAACTGTTAACAAAGTAGATAAAATTGTAGGTCCCGGAAATGAATATGTTGCACTAGCAAAAAAAGAAGTTTCCGGAGAAACAGGTATTGATATGTTTGCTGGACCATCAGAAGTAACAATAATTGCAGATAAATATTCTAATCCAGAATGGATTTCAGCTGATTTAATTGCCCAATCAGAACATGATGAAATGTCACAATCAATACTAGTTACTGATAGCAAAGATATGATTCTTAAGGTAAAAAATTTTTTAGAAATACAATTAAAATTTTTACCTAAAAGAAAAATAGCATCAAGTAGTCTTGGAAAATTTGGTTTTGCAATTTTAGTGAGAAATTCGCAAGAAGTATCTAAAGTTGTAAATAAAATTTCTCCCGAACATTTAGAAATATATACAAAAAAACCAGACATTTATTTAAAATCGATTAATAATGTAGGCTCTATTTTTTTAGGGGCCTATTCTCCAGAAGCTGTAGGAGATTATCTTGCAGGACCCAACCATGTCCTTCCAACTTCTGGAACAGCAAAATTTTCTTCTGGTTTGTCAGTTTACGATTTTTTAAAAAGACAGTCTGTAATTAGAATGACAAAAAGAGGTATTGAAAGATTGGGTCCATCCGTTATAACCTTATCAAAATATGAGAATTTACAAGGTCACGCTAATTCTATTAAAGTAAGGATTAAAAGAAGGTAGAAAATTTGGCTAAACAAGAAAAAATAGAATTTAAAGGAAAAGTCACAGAACTACTGCCAAATGCAATGTTTAGAGTTAAGCTTGAAAATAATCACGAAGTTTTGGCCCATACAGCTGGAAAATTAAGAAAGAATAGAATAAGAGTCTTAGCCGGTGATCAAGTCTTGGTTGAAATGACCCCTTACGATTTGACTAAAGGCAGGATTACTTTTAGATTTTAATATATTATGGCCTTGTAGCTCAGTAGTAGAGCAGTACCCTGAAAAGGTATGTGTCGTTTGTGCGATTCAAACCAAGGCCACCACAATTGGAATAATTCTGGACATCCCCTAGGTTTCACTGGTATATCCCGGAAAATATGCAGTTTTCTTTAGAGATAACAATGAAGACGGACCTTTCAGTTTTGCCAAAGGTAAAGGATGTTTACATTACAATGCTTCCTGGTAATGATTTTAGAGATGTGGCTAAAAAAGCAAAAGAACTAGCCCAATCCGGGTTTAATCCGGTTCCCCATTTTCCAGCAAGATCAATTAAAAATCTAAAGGATTTAAAAGACTACGTTTCCATGTGTAGAGATTTTGGCGTAAAACAAGCCCTTGTTATTGGGGGCAGTAGTAAACCAATAGGGGATTACCACTGCTCACTACAGTTATTAGAGACAGGATTATTTAAGGGGTTCAAGATAGGAATTGCTGGACACCCAGAGGGGTCCCCTGATATATCGGATTTTGATTTAGAAAAAGCCATGAGAGATAAAAAACCTTTCGCTGACTACATTGTTACCCAATGGCTTTTAAATCCCGATTTAATAGCCAAGTTTATTTCCAAACAAAGTTTACCCGTTCACGTTGGGATAACAGGTCCTTTAAAAATAAGTAGTCTAATAAAATTTGCAAATATTGTGGGTGCAAAAAATTCAATTAATTTTCTCAAATCAAACGCAATCAAAGCATTAGATTTATTAAAACCTTCAGATCCAAATGATTTAATTGGTAAGCTTAAGGGATCTACTGAGAATTTTCACATATATACATTTTGTGTATTAAAAGAAACAAACAGTTG
>CAZUWS010000048.1:0-4933 GCA_964624295.1 uncultured Candidatus Pelagibacter sp.
AAATGTCTGAACAATTAATTTTTAATTTTCCTTTTAAAAAAAATTATTTAAAACAAGATTTTTATGTTTCTGAAAATAATTTTAGCGCCTTTAAGTTAATTGAAAGCTGGCCGAACTGGCCAAGTAGGCTAGTAAATATTTTTGGACCTGCAGGATGTGGAAAAACTCATCTTATTAATATTTTAAAAAGCAAAATTCAATCTAAGCTTATTTTGGCAAAAGATGTTAATACTGAAACTTTAACTCAATACAAAATAAAAGAATGTTTAATTATTGATGACTTTGATAACAACATAAAAGAAAATATTTTGTACTCCATAATTAATTTAGCTTTTCAAGATAATAAGTATTTGATAATTAATTCCAAAGTTTCATTAAAAAAGTTTAAAATAAAACTAGACGACTTAAAATCTAGATTTACAAGTTTTTTTGAAATTGGAATTAATTTACCAACAGATGATATGATTAGAGTGATTTTAACAAAAAATTTTTCAGACAAACAAATTGAAATAAGTGAAAAAAATATAGAGTATATATTAAAAAACATTGAGCGCTCATATGAAAAAATAAACTCATTTTCAAATTCTATTGACGGTTTGTCTTTAGCTAAGGCGCGTCCTATTAATTTACAGTTGATAAAAAAAGTATTAAATGAATTGAGTTTACAATAAATATTTATGAATAAATTTAGAACACACAACTGTTCAGAACTAACTGAAAAAGATATAGGAAAGAGTATTAAGCTTTCAGGGTGGATTCATAGAAAAAGGGATCATGGAAATCTGCTTTTTGTAGATCTTCGCGATCATTTTGGAATTACACAATGTGTTATTGAAAATAAAGATAAGAATTTTAAGACTTTGGAAAAATTAAGACCAGAGTCTGTAGTCTTGGTTGAAGGCAACGTTGTAAAGAGATCAAAAGAAACTGAAAACAAAGAACTGAAAACAGGTTTAATTGAAGTTAAAATAAAAAGTACAGAAATTCTCTCAGAAGCCAAAGAATTACCAATGCCTGTTTTTGGGGAACAAGAATATCCAGAGGAGATAAGATTAAAGTATAGATTTATTGATCTAAGGCGAAATGAAATGCATGAAAATATTAAACTTAGATCTAAAATTTTGTCTTTTATAAGATCCAAAATGATTGCAAATAATTTTTTAGAATTTCAGACTCCAATTCTTACAGCCTCAAGCCCCGAGGGTGCGAGAGATTTTTTAGTTCCAAGTCGAGTTCATCCAGGAAAATTTTATGCCTTACCTCAGGCTCCACAACAATTTAAACAGATGGTTATGATTTCTGGTTTTGATAGATACTTTCAAATTGCCCCATGTTTTAGAGATGAAGATGGAAGGGCAGACAGAAGTCCGGGTGAACATTATCAATTAGATATGGAGATGTCGTTTGTTGAGCAAGAAGATATATTTAAAATTGTTGAACCTATCTTTTATGATTTGTTTAAAGAATTTGGAAAAGGAAAAAAAATAAACAAAACCCCTTTTCCAAGAATTAAATATAAGGAATCCCTAGAAAAGTATGGAACAGACAAACCAGACTTAAGAAACCCAATTGAGCTAGTTAATGTTACAAAAATTTTTAAATCAGAAGATGTAAAATTAAAAATTTTCAAAGATATAATAGCAAAAGGTGGAATTGTAAAAGCTATTCCAGTTCCTAATACTCTTTCAAAACCAAGAAGTTTCTTTGACGGACTTAACAACTGGGCCATTAGTGAAGGCGCAAGTGGTTTGGCTTATATTACATTTGAAAAAGTTAAGAATAAGATTGTTGGAAAAGGACCTATAGCTAAATTTTTTTCTGAAAGTGCTGTTTTAGAATTGATGAAAAATTGTAAAATTACAGAAAAAGACTCCGTTTTTTTTGTATGTAACAAGGAAAAGGAAGCAATAAAATTTTCTGGTATAGCAAGGCAAAAAATAGCAGAGGAACTCAAATTAATTGATGAAAAAAGATTCCATTTTTGTTGGGTGACTGATTATCCCATGTATGAATACGACGAAAAAGAGAAAAAAATAGATTTTAGTCACAATCCTTTTTCAATGCCACAAGTTAAGATGAATGAGTTTGATAAAACCGATCCTCTAAAAATTTTGGCCTATCAATACGATCTTGTATGTAATGGATACGAACTATCTTCTGGAGCCATTAGGAATCATATACCAGAATATTTATTTAAAGTTTTTGATAAAGTGGGCTATTCAAAAAACATGGTAGAAAAAAAATTTTCAGGAATGATTAAAGCTCTTTCATATGGTGCGCCCCCCCACGGAGGTATGGCTCCGGGAATTGATAGAATCGTGATGCTTTTGGCTGATCAAAAAAATATAAGAGAAGTTACTTTATTTCCTCTTAATCAGAATGCACAAGACCTCTTAATGGAGGCCCCTTCAGAGGTAACAGAAAAACAATTAAAAGAGCTGAATATTAAAACTATTAAAAAGGATTAATTTTTGCTTTTAAGATTGATTCTAACATCACTTAAATCAACCAACTTTTCCTCATAATTACTTCTTACAAACCCTTTACTTGTAATATTTTTTACAATCTTTAAGAATTGATCATCTTTTTTGTTATCTGAATCAGTACTAACTTTTCCTATTCCCGGAGTATGAGCCAAATCCTCTTTGCCAAGATAAGAAATTGCAAGTTCTCTAAAGATATAATCTAGTATGGATGTAGCACTTAGAATCCTATCATTTCCATATACTTTTCCAGATGGTTCAAATTTTGTATCCAAAAACGCATCAACAAACTCTTCTAAAGGAACTCCGTACTGCAGACCCAGCGATATTGCTATTGCGAAATTATTTGTTAAAGCTTTTACCAGCTCGCCTTCTTTATTGGTATCAATAAAAATCTCTCCTATTTTTCCATCATCATACTCTCCTGTGTGCAGGTATATCTTATGATCCCCAATGGTTGCTTTCTGAATATAGCCTTTTCGTCTATCTGGCATTTGAAATCTTTTTTCATTTAGTTTAGTTTTATATTTTACAGATTTTTCCAAAGCTTTTTTTGAAATTTCGGCTCCTAATTTTTGAGGGTTGTTATTTTTATTTGAGTGAGAAATTTTTACATCATGTAAATCTGATTTTTTTATTGCTGTTTTTCCATCAGATTTTTTAGTTTTTCTGTTATTGATTGTTACATTAATAATTTCTACTTTTCCATCTGTCCTATTATCAACATCAGATAAAGCTTTTTCATCAAGTCTATCCAACTCATGCACTATCTTAAAAGTACATGTATAATGGGTTTCGACCAAAAATTTTGACATAATTATTCCTCAATGTTTGTTGAAAGTCACAAGGTTTAAGATATATACGATATTAAGTATGTGTCTATGATATTGTGATACAATTCAAAATTGTGTGGACTTTTAAATTATATGAAAAATGATTAAACAAATTTTTACTTGGTGGAATTATCAAACAGTTGGTACTTTTTTATATACAATTTTTTTTGGAAAATTTATTGGAAAAGATCAAGCTGGTAATAAATATTACGAAAGTAAAAATGGAAAAAGATGGGTTATATACAATGGTGAAATTAACGCATCAAAGATAGATTCCGACTGGTATTCTTGGATACATTATCAAACAAATACTAAACCATCAGAAAAAGAATACAAAAAACATCCATGGCAAAAACCTCATTTAGAAAATAAAACTGGCACTAATGATGCATATAAGCCTAATAAAATATCTAAAAAAAGCAAAGATTTTAAAAAATATGAAAGCTGGAACCCTTAAAATTTTTTTTATAACATTTATGGTTGTTTTTTTTACCACGAACCTCTTATCTCAAGAAAAAGTGATTCTAGAAAAACTGGAACCAACATTTGAGGAAGAGATTGATAATAAATTAGAAGAAGAACAAGACCAGGGTATTTCAAAAATAAAATCAAAGAATAAAAAAAAAAATATTACAAATGAAACAATTGTTAATATAAAAGCTTTAGATAAAATTACAGCCAAAACATCAAATATTGATATAGTAGTTGGACAAAAGAAAAAGTTTGGATATTTGGAGATTTTTCCTAAAAAGTGTGCAAAATTGCAAAACGAAAAAGAAAAAGGCGTAGTTGCATATATACAAGTTAAGGATTTGTCCGATAAAAAAGACGACAAAGTTTTTGTATTTAATGGTTGGACATTTTCATCAAGCCCTACATTGAAAACTTTTGATCATCCTGTTTATGATTTATGGGTAACAGGTTGTGAAAATATATAAATGAAATATTCAGACATAACAAAACTTAAACATTTAGCGCAAGACAAGACAGCAAGATCTGCCAATCCAGCTATAGTTAGAAACTCTACAATCTTTTTTAACACTATGCAGGAACTTTTAGATAAAGAAAAAGTAGTAAAAAAAGGTTCAAAAGTTAATTTTTATGAGTATGGAAGGGCTGGTAGTCAAACAACAATTGCTCTTCAAAATTTTATAGCTGAACTGGAATTAGCTCACGCTACTTTTTTAACATCAACTGGATTCAGTGCCGTTGCTTTAGCTATAATAAGCATATGCAGACCAGGTGACGAAATTGTAGTTACAGATGCTGTATATGGCCCAACAAGAATGATTACCTCTAAATTATTAAAACAATTTAAAGTTAAAACTCATTTTTATAATCCCGAAGACTTTAAAAGCTTAGAGAACAAAATAAACAGGAAAACAAAAATGATATTTGTAGAAAATCCAGGAAGCAACACTTTTGAATTTCAAGATCTTTCTAGAATTATAAAATTTGCTAAAAATAAGAAAATTATTACAGCAATAGATAATACTTGGGGAACACCTTTCTTTATAAAACCTCTAAAACTAGGATTTGATATGTCAATTTCATCTGGAACGAAATATTTTTCTGGCCACTCAGATGTTATGTTGGGCAGCTTATCAGTAAATAAAA
>CAZUWS010000049.1:0-4883 GCA_964624295.1 uncultured Candidatus Pelagibacter sp.
GAAGATGTTATAACTACTGGAAAATCAAGCTTAGAATGTTCTAACTTAGGATCAAAAGTAGGAGCAGAAATTATTGGATATGCTTGTTTAATAGATAGATCCAATGGCAAAAGTAAAATCAACAAAGAAATTGTATCTCAAGTTGAGATAGATATTCCAACTTATAAAGAAGAAGATATCCCAAAACATTTAAAAGACAAAAAAGCCATAAAACCAGGAAGTAGAAATTTATAATGAAATCACCCAGGTTAGGCGTGAACATTGATCACGTTGCAACGATTAGAAATGCAAGAGGAGAAAATTATCCCAGCCCATTAAGAGCTGCATTATTAGCAGAAAAATTTGGAGCAAACTCAATTACCATTCACTTAAGAGAGGACAGAAGACATATTAGAGATCTAGATTTAAAAGATATAAGAAAAAAATTAAAAATTCCGTTAAATTTAGAGATGGCTCCAACAACAGAAATGCTAAATATTTCTTTAAAATACAAACCTAAATATGTTTGTATTGTTCCAGAAAAGCGGATCGAATTAACTACTGAAGGTGGATTAAATTTACAAAAAAACTCAACACTAGTAAAAAAAATTATAAAAAAATTAAAAAAAAAAAATATAAGAATCAGCCTGTTTATTGAACCAAGTGTTATGGATATTAAAATTGCTAAAGCTATTAAGGCTGATTGTATTGAAATTCATACTGGAAAATTTTGCGATTTACATAACAAACACAGAAATATAAAGAGTGAACTTAAAAAAATAAAAAAAGCAGTCAATTATGCCAACCATATTGGACTTGAAGTTCATGCAGGCCATGGGATTACTTTTTCTTCTGCCAAAGTTTTGTCGAAAATAAAAGGTATTAAAGAATTTAATATAGGGCATTTTCTAATTGGAGAATCAATTTTTACAGGTATAAGAGATTCTATAAAGAAATTTAAAAAAATATTAAAAAAATGAACATTTTTGGAATAGGCACAGATATTGTTAACGTTAATAGAATTAAAAACGCAATAAGAAAAAACAATAAATTATTTACCAAAAAAATCTATACTACTTTTGAAATAAAAACATGTGAAAAAAGAGTTAATAAAGCTGAATGTTTTGCTAAAAGATTTGCAGCCAAAGAAGCTCTTTTTAAAGCGGTTGGTATTGGAAAAAAATTACAATTTAATGATGTGGAGGTTAGAAACAATCCATCAGGAGCTCCAAAATTTGTAATTAAAGGTGTTTCTTTGAAAAATCTTAAAAAAATATTCAAAAATAAAAAATTTAAAATTCATTTATCATTATCAGATGATAAGCCTTGGGCTGTAGCATCTGTAATCATATTTACCTATAAATAAAAAAATGATATCCAAATTTATTGAAAATATTAAAACTTTAATAATTGCTCTAATCATTGCTATTATAATTAGATCATTACTTTTTCAACCCTTTTATATTCCGTCTTCATCTATGGAACCTACATTGTTAGTGGGAGATAGAATTTTTGTTTCTAAATACACCTATGGATATAGTAAACATTCATTTCCTTTTAGCCCCCCAATTTTAAGTAAAAGAATATTTTATTCAAAACCAAATTATGGCGATCTTATAGTTTTCAAAACTCCTTCTGATAATAGAACAGATTTTATTAAGAGATTGGTGGGTCTTCCTGGTGATGAAATACAAATAATAAAAGGTGAATTATTAATTAACAAAAAAAAGATTGTTAGAACAAAAATTAGCGATCGATCCGATATTAGATGCGCAGGTTATGAACAAGAGGTACTTGAATTCGAAGAAGAATTACCTAACAAAAAAATTCATGTAGCTGTATATAAGAAAGAAGGGACTATGCTTAATACAGATGTTTATATTGTTCCTGAAAAACATTATTTTTTCTTGGGTGACAATAGAGATTGTTCAAGTGACAGTAGATTTTTATCTAATGTTGGTTATGTCCATGAAAACAACTTAGTTGGAAAAGCAAGAATTATATTTTTTTCTAATGACACAAAAAAGGGAAGTTTTTTAAAATTTTGGAATTGGAAAAATTCAATCCGGCTTAATAGATTTTTTAAAAGTATAAAATGAAAAATTATATAAAAAATATTGAAAAAGTTTTAAAAATTAAATTTAATAATAAAGAATTATTAGCAAAAAGTTTTATACACAAAAGTTTTAATAAGTATGAAAATAATGAAAAATTGGAGTTTTTAGGGGATAGAGTTATAGGTTTAGTAATTTCTAAAAAACTTTTATCCATGTATCCTGATGAAAATGAAGGCATTATCGACAAAAGATTTGCTAATCTAGTAAATAAAAAGACATGTGCAAAAGTAGGTAAAAAATTGAATTTAAAACAATTTGTCAAAACTGGGAATTCATATCAAAATTCTCAATCTTCAGATGAAAAAATTCTAAGTGATACATGCGAAGCTTTAGTTGCTTCAATTTATTTAGATCAGGGATTTTCTATAGCAGAGAAATTTATTCTTAGTAGTTGGAAAAGCTTTATAATGAGCTCAAAAGTAGTAAAGATTGATCCAAAAACTAAACTACAAGAATTTTCTTTGAAAAAATATAAAAAATTACCTGTTTATTCGACATTTAAAAAAATGGGGCCTAACCACAATCCATTTTTTAAAGTTAATGTTCAAATACAAGATTCTAAAAAATTTATAGGACAAGGTAGTTCAAAAAAAATTGCAGAACAAAACGCAGCACTTGAACTAATAAAAAATTTAAATATTAAATAATGAATTGGGAAGATGAAGGATTTATTTTAACTAAAAGAAAATTTAGGGAAAATGCTATTATTCTTGAAGTTTTTACAAATCAATTCGGAAAAGTAAATGGTATTGTTTATGGAGGAACTTCAAGAAAAATTAAAAATTATCTTCAATTAACAAATAAAATATTTGTTGTTTATAATTCAAAAAATGAAAACAAAATTGGATATTTTAAAACTGAACTTGTTGAAGTAATTGCACCAAAATATTTTGATGATAAAAACAAAATACTTTGCTTAAACTCTATATCTTCAATGCTAAGAATTTTATTGCCTGAAAATCAATCTTATAAAAATATTTATCTTTCACTAGGTAGGTTTTTTGATTCTCTCAACAATCAAGATTGGCTAACGCAATATTTAAATTGGGAGATTAATTTAATAACAGCGTTAGGTTTTGGTTTTGATCTTAATATAAAAAAAATATCTGAATTAAATTCAAAAAAAACTTATAATTTAAAAATTGATAATATGGACTATAAAATACCGTTTTTTTTACTTTCAAAAAAATTTAATGACATCAGTAGACAAGAACTTTATGAAGGCTTAAATTTTTGCAGGAATTTAATGGAAAATAAATTTTTTATACCTAATAATATTAAATTTCCCAAATCAAGAATATTACTTGAAAATAAATTTTTAAAAGTTAATTAGAAATTTTTTTTGCAATATCCAAAGCAAAATATGTTACTATGGCAGAGGCACCAGATCTTTTAAAAGACATTAAGCTTTCAACTGCTGCCTCACTATCTACAATTCCTTTTTTTATAGCATTAGCTATCATGCTGTATTCTCCTGATACTTGATATACAAAAACAGGAATTTTAAAATTCTCTTTTACAGATTTTATTACATCAAGATATGGCAGTCCTGGTTTAATCATTACAAAATCAGCACCTTCTTTTATATCTAAAGCTACTTCACGCAAAGCTTCATTGGAATTCTTATAATCCATCTGGTAGCTTTTTTTATTAATTTTAGATTTTTTTTTTGATCCTATAGCCTCTCTGAAGGGTCCATAAAAATTTGAAGCATATTTTGCTGCATAGGATAATATTTGTACATTTTTAAAATTATTTTTGTCTAAAGCTTTTCTTATAACACCAACTCTTCCATCCATCATGTCAGATGGGGCTATAATATCACAACCCATTTCTGCCTGTAGCACTGCTTGTTCTGACAATATCTCAACAGTTTCATCGTTTAATATCTCTTTTCTTTTTAAAATTCCGTCATGTCCATGGTTTGTATATGGATCTAAGGCAACGTCGGTCATCACACCTATATCAGGATTATTTTTTTTTATTTTCCTTATTGCCTGACATACAAGATTGTCTTCGTTTAAAGCTTCACTTCCTAAGGAATTTTTTTTATTATTTGGTGTGTGAGGAAAAATAGCGACAAGAGGAATCTTTAACTTACTTACTTTGTTAATAACATTATTTATTCTATCGACAGAATATCTATAGGCACCTGGCATACTTTTAATAGATTCAATTTTATTTTTTCCTTCAGTAACAAAAATTGGAAATATAAGATCGTTAACGGTAAGGTTGTTTTCAGCAACCAATCTTCTAGTCCAATCGTACTTGCGATTCCTTCTCAATCTTAAACTTGGATATTTACCCAATATCTTCATTTTCTAAACCTATTAAACTTTCTATAATGCGACAAATATAATATTATCTTAAATATTAAAAAGTGTATTAAATATAAATATGTCAAATTCAAGCACGTTTGAAGATTTCTATCAAGTACCAGATATAAAATTTGATATTTCCAAACTAAGAACTGATCTTGAAAATATTTTAAAAAAATCTAAATACCAAACATTGGGTATTACAAATTTTCACGCAATTCCAATGAACAAAGTCCCTGGGGATGATAGTTCAATAGAAGGCCATAATGTTAGAGGTGTATATTGGACAAAGCCAGATGAGTCCGGCAAAGAAGTTATAAGAGATAAGCCAATAGATGAATCAAAATATACTGAACTAATTAGTGATTTTCAAAACACGTATTTTGAGGAGGTTTATAAAGTTTTAAGATCTAAATTTAAACTTGGAAGAGTGAGAATTTTATTAAAGGAACCAAGATCAACGTTAAGT
>CAZUWS010000050.1:0-4788 GCA_964624295.1 uncultured Candidatus Pelagibacter sp.
ATGTAAAAACAAACCAAGAAGAACAATTAATATTTACTGATGAAAAAGTTATATCGCCAGGTATAAGTCTTATACAAAAAGATAAAAATACAAACACTATAAGAATAGGTTATGAGTCTCCAAAAACACCTTTGAGAACCTATGAATATAATTTAAAAACCAAAGAGAAAAAACTGGTAAAAGAACAGGAGGTTCCATCTGGCCACAATAGAGATGACTACATTGTGGAACGCTTGAATTGTCCAAGCCACGATGGCCATAGCATACCAATTACAATTACATATCACAAAAAAACAAAGTTAGACGGAAATGCGCACGTTTTATTATATGGTTACGGAAGTTATGGAACTTCTATGACGCCGTCTTTTTCAACTTCAAAATTTTCCTTGATTGATAGAGATATAATCTGGGCAACTTGTCATATACGTGGAGGTCTTGAAAGAGGTATGTCGTGGTGGCGTGGGGGGAAAATGTTAAACAAAAAAAATACATTTTCTGACTTTATCAGTTGTGGACAATTTTTAATTAAAAAAAAATATACTAGCAAAAAAAAATTAATTGCTTTTGGGGGTTCTGCTGGAGGTCTTTTAGTCTCAAATGTTGTAAATCAAGTTCCAGAAATATTTTTAGGAGCCATCATGGCAGTGCCATTTGTAGATAATTTAACTACCAATATGGATCATTCTCTTCCGTTGACGCCTGGAGAGCTATTAGAATTTGGTGATGCCAAAAATAATAAAGAACACTTCGAATATATACGTTCTTACGCCCCTTACAATAATATCCAAAAGAAAAATTATCCTCATATTTTAATTACGACATCTTTATCAGACTCTAGAGTTTTATTTGACGAACCAACTAAATATTGTGCAAAACTTAGAGATTATAAAACCGACAACAATTTGCTACTTTTAAAATGCGAGATGGATGCTGGGCATGGATCTAGATCGGGAAGAAAGAATATAATAGAAGACATCGCTTTTGATTATGCTTTTGCTTTAAAGATTACAGAAAAATTATAACTTAAAAACAATTTTTACTGCTAAAACCAACAATAATATTTTTTTGGTTTATTTCAAATCTTCTTTCACATTTAATTTTTAACTTGGATTTTAAATAAACAAAATTCTTGTTTGCCTTATTTGTTGTTTCTATCAAATCTGGTTCACCGAATTCTATTTTTAATTCTTCTACAGACTTATTTAGGAATCTGCTTAATTTTTCTTCTTCTTTAGAAACAGTTTTGTCAACCTTTGTGCTAACTGTTTTACAACCTACAAAGATAAAAAAAGATAAAATTAAACATATAAAATACATTTTTTTCATAATTCAACTTTTTATAGAATACACCAAAAATTATAAACAGAAATACAACTTTAAATATACATAAAAAAAAACTCATCTCTGTATTGCAGTTTTTTAGTTAGATTTAGTATGAAGAATCAAATATCACCTTTAGATATCAATTTATCGAAGAGAGAGGAGAAATTATGCTAGATAAATATTTTGAGTACAGAAAGCACAAAACCACTTTCAATACAGAAGTTGTAGCTGGGGTTACGACATTCCTTACTATGGCTTACATTATGTTCTTGAATCCCTTTATTCTTTCCGGTGAGTTTGCTGGAACAGAAAAAGGTTTTTTTGATTTTGGAGGTGTGTACACCGCTACAATTGTAGCAACTGCCATAGCCTGTTTTATTATGGCATTTTATGGAAAAACTTGGCCGATAGGTCTTGCGCCTGGAATGGGTATTAATGCATTCGTTGCCTTTGGCGTAGTTGGAGGAATGAAATATACACCTGCCGAAGCTTTATCAACGGTATTGCTTGCAGGAATATTATTTTTGTTAGTATCACTAACTCCTATCAGGGCTTGGATTATTAATTCTATTCCAAGAAGTTTAAAGCTAGGAATTGGAGCTGGTATCGGACTATTCTTGTCTATTATTGGTTTAGAAATAATGGGAGTGGTTGGAGATCATCCTGTAACATTAGTAACACTAGGAGATATTAAAAACCCACTAGTTTTATTGGGTTGTCTTGCCTTGGTGGTAATGATTGTTCTAGAAAAAATGAAAGTTAGAGGCAATATTATTATCGGGATATTAGGATTTAGTATCTTAGCTTGGTTACCAATGTGGGATTGGACTGGAGCAACAATAGAGGGTGGAAAATCATTAGCAAGATTTAATGGTGTTTTTTCTGCACCTCCATCAATGAGTTATCTTTTTGAAGCTGTTGAAGGTTTTAGTACTGGAAAAGTTTTATCTGGAGGTGGATTAACAGTAATATTCACACTATTCTTTATAGACTTTTTTGATACGGCTGGAACTTTAACTTCTGTTGCAAACGTTTCTGGTAAAGTAAAAGGAAACAAAGTCGAAGACATTGATAGAGCAATGCTTGCTGACAGTGCTGGAACAGTAGCTGGTGCGTTCATGGGAACAACTACAGTTACAAGTTACGTTGAATCTGGTGCCGGAGTTAAAGCAGGTGGACGAACTGGAATGACATCTTTGGTCATTGGAGTTTTGTTTCTTCTTTGCCTAGGCTTTGCGCCTTTAGCAACAAGCCTTCCTAAAGAAATAGATGGTGCTGCACTTGTATATGTGGCTGTTCTGTTTGTAAGAAACATTACAGATATAGAGTGGGATGATATAGCAGAATCTGCTCCTGCAGTAATAGCTATGATAACTATGCCACTTACCTATAGCATATCAAATGGTATCGCTTTAGCTTTTATAGCTTATGCACTAATTAAAATACTTAGCGGCAATGCTGCTAGAACATCGCCAGCAATATGGGTTGTTGCAGTATTGAGTGTAATGAGCTTTGCAGTAGCTTAGGATATTAAATATTTTTTAAAAAAAGGGTTGGACGAAAGTTTAACCCTTTTTTTTATGTTTTGTTTTCAATTCTTCAATTCTAATTTCTTCGTAATGTTCAAAGGGTTGTACAATCCATGGATCGCTTTTTAGTCTAACGGCACAATAATCAGGTTCAAACGTTGATTTTTTTTTCTTCCATAAAGTCGCTGTTTTTATATCTTCGATTTTATCTTTTATTGGTTCATATTTTTTTAACCAATCTACACTTTTGTTTAGAGTAATTCCTGTATCTGAAAGATCGTCACATAAAAGTATTTTTCCACCCATATTTTTTGCGATAGAACTCATCTCTCTAGAAAATACTATATCTCCTTGTTCGTCCTCAACGCCCTTGCCACTGTAAGATTCAACAGCTAGGTAAGCACATTTTAATTTAAAAACTCTGCTTAAAACATCTATCATGGGTGCTGCTCCACGCATGATACCAACAAGCAAGGTGGGTTTATAACCACTGTCATGGACCATGATCGCCAATTTTTCCACAGTCCTATTATATTCGTCCCATGAAACAATTAATTTTTCTGACATATTAATTCTGCTATCATAGTTAAAAAAAACTTAATAAAAAAGGAGAAAATTTATGGCAAAGGGCTATTGGATAAGTTTGTATATAAAAATTGAAAATCAAGAGAATCAAAAAAAATATGCTAAAACTGTAACTCCCATTATCAAAAGTTATGGAGGTACACCTCTTGTTAGAGGAGGAAAATATAAGGTTTATGACGGGGATAACTTTCCAAGAACAGTTGTTTGGGAATTTCCTAGCTACGAAAAAGCAATCGAATGTCATGACTCTAAAGAATATCAGGCTGGTTGGAATTTGACTAAAGAAACAAGTGTAAGACACATGCAAATCGTTGAAGGATTTAGTACTGAATAGGTTCGTTGTCTATTGATCGCCAAAAATACCAAGTAGCTACAGAGCAGTAAGGTGAAAATTTTTTTTGAAGTTTTTTTACAAAACTCTTAGGAGGTAAATAACTTTTTTTATAATTAATAGAGATGGCTCTAAGCAGACCGATGTCTTGGACTGGCCAAATGTTTGGTCTGTTAAAAAAGAAAAGAAGTGCCATTTCAGCTGACCATCTTCCAATTTGCCTTAGACTAGAAAGATAAATGATTGCTTCCTCATCGTTCATTTTTTTTATTAATCTTGGATTGAAAGATTTATCCAAAATTTTTTCTGACAAACTTTTTATTCCCAGTGCTTTCTGTCGACTTAAACCACATTTTCTTAAAGATCCCAGGGAAAGCTTTGAAACAACTTTTGGGTTAATTTTACCCTTACATTTATTTTGAAACTTAGAAAATACTGAGTCTGCTGCTGCAGTAGAAATTTGTTGGCTTACTATTGATCTTGAAAGAGAATAAAAAAAGTTATTTCGAGTGGTTAGATGACCTTTGTGAGATCTGATTAATCTGAACATAACTCTATCTTTTTTGGAAACATATTTTTTTGACTTTTCCCACCACCTAGGTTTCATACTCTTGGTGCCATAACTTGTTTTTTTAATGTTGCTTCTCTTCTAAAGATTATAAATGAACTTACAACAATTAGACTGGCCCCAAATAAAGTCATAGATTTTGGTACTTCACTAAAAATTAAGTAGCCTGCCACAACTGCAACTATTAAAGATAAATATTTAATAGGAGAAACAAGGCTTGCGTCTGCCAGTCTATAACTTTGGGTAAGCAATAAATTTGCTATACCTCCAGATAAACCAAGTATTGCAAATAAAAGCGCCTCAAATGGTGTCGGCCAAATCCAACCATTTACAATAGTACCAAGACCAACCAAAAGAGATAAAATAGAAAAGTAAAATGCTATCAAATAATTTGGTTCAGTTTTTGATAAACTTCTTATACTTATTGCCACATTAGCAAAACCTAGTGAAAA
>CAZUWS010000051.1:0-4671 GCA_964624295.1 uncultured Candidatus Pelagibacter sp.
ATAGCGTCAATTAACCCGCTAATTTCACTATTAATTTCTGATATTCCTGTCTCACCGTTTACAACTTTGAGTAAATTAGATTGCTTATAATAATCTATAACTGGTTCAGAGGATTTTTCATAAGTTTTATATCTTTTAATTGCTATTTCTTCATTGTCATCTGCCCTTTTTTCTTGATTTTGTCTTTCTGAAATTCTTTTTTTAACTGTTTCTAAACTTACAGACAATTTTAAAACAATATCTATTTTTTGTTTATACTTTTTTAATAAATTATGTAAATTCTTTGCTTGAGTTAAATTCCTTGGATACCCATCAAAGATAATTTTATGCTTATAAATATCATTTGAAATAAATTTTTCTATCAAATCGCTAACTATTTCATCTGAAACTAGTTCACCAGAATTTATGATTGACGAAATTTGAGATCCTAATTCTGTTTTATTTTTAATTTCGTTACGTAAAAGCTCGCCTGTAGATAATTGATATAGATTGTATTTATTCACAATAAATTTTGATTGTGTTCCCTTCCCAGCTCCAGGTGGACCAAATATAATTATATTCATAAAATTATTTATTGAATTTTGCTTTTTTAATTAATGATTCGTATTGAGAGCTCATCATACGAGTTTGAACTTGAGTAACCGTATCCATTGCAACAACTACTACAATTAAAACCGATGTTCCTCCTAAATAAAAAGGTATTGGATATTTTGCAATTAAAAATTCCGGCATTAAACATACTAATGTTAGATAAGAAGCACCAATTGTTGTTAATTTTGTTAAAATATTTTCTATGTAATCTGCTGTTCTTTCACCTGGTCTTATACCCGGAACATAACCTCCGTATTTTCTTAAGTTTTCTGCTGTTTCTTTTGGATTAAATACAATAGAGGTGTAGAAAAAAGCAAAGAAAATAATTCCAAAAGCATATAACAGCATATAAAGAGGTTGCCCTTGAGAAAATAAAGATGAAAAATTTATAAAAGCTTCTGAGTCTGATATTCCAAAATTAGAAAAAGTAATCGGTAATAATAATAAGGCAGAAGCAAAAATTGCCGGGATAACTCCTGCGGTGTTTATTTTTAAGGGAAGATAAGAAGACTCTCCTCCGTAAATCTTATTTCCCATTTGTCTTTTTGGATAGTTAATAAGAATTTTTCTCATCGCTCTTTCCATAAAGACAATAAACATGACTGTAACAATAATTAAAATAAAAATACCTATAATCATTGTTGGAGATAAAGCTCCTGTTCTTCCTAACTCAAATGTAGAAGCTAATGCTCTTGGTATCTCCGCAACAATTCCAGAAAATATTATTAGTGATATACCGTTCCCAATACCTCTAGAAGTTATTTGTTCCCCCAACCACATCAAAAAAGTAGTTCCAGCTACTAACGAAATGGTAGTCATTAATTTAAAATAAATTCCCGGAGATAAAACCAATCCTCCTGCATTTTCTAAACCAACCGAGACTCCATATCCTTGTAGAGTAGCAATTAAAACAGTGCCGTAACGAGTAATCTGTGTAATTTTTTTTCTACCTAGCTCCCCTTGTTCTTTTAAATTTTTAAAATAATCAGACACTCCTGTCATTAATTGAACTATTATTGAAGATGAAATGTAGGGCATTATACCTAAAGCAAAGATTGCCATCCTTTGAATGGCACCCCCAGAAAAAACATTAAACATTCCCAGCAAACCTTTTTGACTTGAAGACATAACTTGTTGTAAAGCAACAGGATCTATACCAGCTATTGGAACATACGTTCCAAGTCTATAAATACATAAAATAAAAATAGTAAAAAAAATTCTATTTCTTAAATCAGATGAATGTGAAGATATGTTTGCTTCGTCAGCCATTTATTACTTTTTTTTAGTATCACTCAAAATAGTCACTGAACCACCTGCTTTTTCAATTTTTTCTTTTGCAGATTTTGAAATGTAGTCAGTTTTTATTTTAAGTTTTTCTTTTAAATCTCCTGTTCCTAAAACTTTTAATTTATCATATTTTTTTTTAACTATTTTTTTATCTATTAAATATTTTATTGATATTTCATCTTGATTTTTTATTCTTTTGTTTTTTAAAAACATTTCAATATCTTCTAGATTTATTTTTGCAATAATATCTTTTCGTATACTGTTAAAACCTCTTTTAGGAAGTCTACGATACAAAGGCATTTGACCTCCTTCAAAACTATTAATCGCAACTCCCGATCTAGATTTTTGACCTTTTACTCCTCTTCCAGAAGTTTTTCCCTTTCCAGAACCAATACCTCTTCCTACTCTCATCTTTGAAGTATTTGTTTTGACTAAAGTATTTAATTTCATTTTTATTTTTCTCTTTTTTTAATTATTTCTGAGATTGTTTTATTTCTCATTACAGAAATATTTTTTGGTGAACTTTGGCTTTTCAAACCTTGTAGTACAGCTTTTAAAACATTGTGAGGATTCGGAGATCCTAATGATTTTGCAACTATATCTTGGATTCCTAAAACTTCACAAACTGCTCTTGTAGCTCCTCCTGCTATAATTCCAGTTCCAGTAGGTGCTGATCTCATTAAAATTTTTCCTGATCCACTCTTTGCATAAACATCATGGTGTAAAGTTCTTCCATCTTTTAAAGGTATTTTAAACATATTTCTTTTTGCAACTTCCGTAGCTTTTTTTATTGCATCTGGAACTTGTTTTGACTTTCCTGTACCAATACCTATAGATCCTTTTTGGTTTCCAGCAACGACTATTGCTGCAAATCCAAATCTTCTACCACCTTTAACAACTTTTGTTATTCTGTTGATAGAAACCAATTTTTCTACAAATTCACTTTTTTCTCTCATTAGAAACTTAATCCATTCTTTCTTAGTGATTCAGCTAGAGCTTTAACTCTGCCATGATACTTGTAACCACCTCTGTCAAAATATACTTTGTTAATTTTTTTATCATTAGCTCTTTTTGCTAAAATTTCACCTAAAACTACAGATAAATTAGTTTTATTTTTTTTATCTTTCTTAAAGTTTTTTTCTGTGGAAGATGCTGAAACTATTGTTTTATTAGCTCTATCGTCAATGATTTGCGCAGAAATATTTTTTAAAGATTTAAAAATTGTTATTCTATAACGATCAACATTAAATTTCTTTAATTTGCTTCTATTCCTAAGTAAACGCTTTGTTTTAGAATTAATTTTTTTCATCTTTACTTTTTCTTTCCTTCTTTTCTAATAACATATTGATTTTTTTCCTTAATTCCTTTGGCTTTATAAGGCTCTACTGGTTTTAATGATTTAATATCAGCAGCAACTTTTGATACGAGTTCTTTATCTGAACCAGTAATATTCAGTTTGGTTTGCTTTTCAACTTTTATGCTGATTCCTTTTGGTATTGTGTATTTAACCTCATGACTAAAACCTAATAACAAAACAAGCTGTTCACCTTTCAAACTAGCCCGGAAACCAACACCTGATAATTCTAAGTTTTTTTCGTGTCCTTTAGTTACTCCAAGAACAGCATTATTTATCAAACTTCTGTAGGTCCCCCACATCAATGATGTTTTTTTATCTTTCTTAACAGGTAAAATCTGAAATTCATTTTTTTCATTAATTTTTGAAGAAAATATTTTCTGATTAAATGCAATTTTCTGTGAACCTTTTGGTCCAGAAACCAATAATGAGTCTCCTTCCACTTTTACTGTAGATTCCTTTGGTATTAAAATAGATTTTTTTCCAAGTTTTGACATTAAAATATCCTACAAATTATTTCTCCACCTAAATTATTCTTAACTGCCTCGGCATCAGACATTACTCCTTTACTAGTTGATAAAATCGCAAGACCTAAACCATTAAGTACTCTAGGTATACTATCTGCTCTAGAATAAACTCTTCTACCAGGTTTTGATATTCTTTTAATTTCTTTTATTACAGGTTGACCTTCATAATATTTTAAGTCAACCAAAATAGATTTTATTTTGTTTTTATCATCACTAATATTAAAATTAATAATATATCCTTCTTTTTTTAAAACTTCTAATATCTTTAATCTAAAATTAGAAAATGGTATTACAATTTTAGTCAAAGATCTCATTTGACCGTTTCTAATTCTCGTTAACATATCCCCTATAGGATCAACTAAAGTCATATTCCTCCTTTACCAACTTGATTTCGTCATTCCTGGAATTTTTCCAGCAGACGCCATTTGTCTTAATGCTATTCTTGAAATTCTTAGTTTTCTATAAACACCGTGTGGTCTTCCAGTAATCTCACATCTATTTCGTATTCTTGTTCTTGCTGAATTTTTTGGAAGTTTAGAAAGTTTTAATTGAGCTGCAAATCTCTCATTCAATGGTAATTTTTTATTATTAATTATTACCTTTAATTTTTTTCTCTTATTCTCAAACCTTTTTGTCATTCTTATTCTTTTAAGATTTCTTTGAATCGCACTTGTTTTAGCCATTTATTATTTCTCCGTTTTTTCTTCTTTTGTTTCTGTTTTGAATATTTTTTTGACCTTCTTTTTTCTTTTCTCGGTATCTTTTACAATTGGAAAATTAAATTCTTTAAGCAGTGATACAGTGTTTTCTTTAGAGTGACTTGTTGTTACAATCGTTACATCCATACCTTTAATTGAATCAACTTTATCAAAATTTATTTCTGGAAAAATAATATGTTCTTTAATACCAAAA
>CAZUWS010000052.1:0-4653 GCA_964624295.1 uncultured Candidatus Pelagibacter sp.
GCCTCCTGTAACTAAAATTTTCTTAATTGCTGGCATTCAAGATTTATATTTTAAAAATTGATTAAATCAACAATTGATTTTATTAACCAATTCTTTTAATAATTAAACATATTGGACCATTTCTTTTTTAAATTATAATATGAAAAAAATCATTGTAACGGGTGGCCAAGGCTTTATTGGAAGTAACCTTGTTGAATATTTGTTAGATAAAAATTATTTTGTCATAAATATTGATAAATCAAGTTATTCGGCTAATCCATATAATGTAAGAAATTTCAAAAAAAATAAAAATTATGTTTTTTTTAAAGAAGATATAAACAACAAAAATAAAATATTTAAAATACTAAAAAAATTTAAGCCAGTCGGCATTTTTAATTTGGCTGCAGAAACTCATGTTGATAGGTCAATTGACAATCCTCAATCTTTTTTAAAAACAAACATCTTTGGTGTATTTAATTTGCTCGAAACAATAAAATTATTTAAAAAAAAATTTAAAAAGAAAATAAAGCTAGTACATGTATCAACTGACGAAGTTTATGGTGATATAAAAAAAAATACCCAGGTTAATGAAAATTACAATTACAATCCAAGCTCTCCTTATTCAGCATCTAAGGCTGGTGCTGATCAATTAATAAAATCATATTTTAGAACTTATGGTTCTCAAGTTGTTATAGCTAACGCTTGTAATAACTATGGTCCCAATCAGTTACCTGAAAAATTTATACCGAAAGTTATTTTCAATATATTAAATAATAAGGCGATACCTTTATATGGGAAAGGTAGTAATGTAAGAGAATGGATCTACGTTAAAGATAATTGTGAAGCTTTGTTAAAAATCTTTTTAAGAGGAAAGATTGGAAAGAATTACAATGTAGGAACTGGAACAAGAGTAAAAAATATTGAGCTAATAAAAAATATTTTAAATATAGCTAAAAAAAACAAGATTAAAATAGGAAAAAAAACTAAAATAAAATTTGTCAAAGATAGACCTGGTCATGACAAAAGATATGCTATAAACTCCAATAGAATTAGAAGAGAATTGAACTGGAAACATAAAACGCCTTTAACTCAAGGATTAAATAAAACTTTTAATTGGTACGTGAATAATAGAAATTTCTTCAAGCAAATTTCTAGAAAAAATATTAACAAAAGATTTGGATTAAAAATTTGAACTTAAAAGAAGGTAATAAACCAATATTTTTTTTCATTGTTTTAGTTTGCATTTTTTTAAGTTTTTCCCATTCTTTATATCAGCTAGCTTTGGATGGTGGTTTGGCACTTTCGGAAAAAATAGAATATCCAGAGCCAATATCGCCAATGAAATATTATTATTTCAACAGTTGGACTCTATTATATCAGTTTTCAGAAATTTTTTTAAGATTTGGATTTTCAGTAGAAAATATTTCTATAATAATTATATTTTTATCCACCTTATGCTTTGCTCTAAGCGCATTTATAATCGTATATCGATTTACTTCAAATAAATACCTGGCACTCCTTGTAAGTATTTTAATGTTAGTGTTGGAAAAAAACTTTGGGGATACCGACTACCCTTCATTAATATTCTCAAATCATAGTTTTGGGATGCTCAGTCTGGCAGTTTCGTCCCTTATTTTTAGTTTAATTTTAAATAAAAACTATAAATCTTCAGGCTTTTTTTCAGTTTTGTTAATTTCCATACATCCAATAGTTGGTTTGTGGATTTTATCTATTCTGATACTAAGCATGATTCTTTTAAAAGATAAGAAAATAAATTTAGATTTATTTAAAGGTGCAATTTTTGGCTCTATTATAACAATTGTAAGTTTTATTTTTTTTCTAAGCAGCAGTATTGGGAAATTAGATTTTGATCCACAAAATTTAGAGCTTTATTTTAGTCTGTGGGACGGCCACAGAAACCAATCGAATTATTTACATTATGAATATCTAGTTAAAACTTTAGTGCTATTTTTTGCAGTAAATGCCTATTTTTCTTTGTTGAAACAAGGAAAAAACTTTTTTTTAACAGTTTTTAATTCAACATTAATATTCTCTTCAATTTCCTATTTATCATACAAATTTTTTCCTCAACTATTTCCAGACTTTTTAATACATGCAATGCCGTCTAGATTTTTAATCTTACATTCTTTTGTGGGATGGCCTTTAATTATCTCAACATTTTACTTGATTTTCTCTCAATTTAATTCAACTAAAAGATTTATAAAAATATTTGTCTTTGCTGTCCTGGTAATTCATTCGATGCAGCATTATAAAAAATTTATCAAGATACAAAACGGATTTGTATTAAATGTTTTTGAAAAATCTTATGTTCAAGATGTAAATATTTTTAAAGATATTTCTAATTTAAATTTAGAAGGATATTTCATTACAACTTCTAATACCGCAAACTATATAAATAGATTTGCTTTAAAGCCTATTTTATTAAATACTCAGTATTTAGATTTCCTTCCATACCATCATTACTTGGTAGACCGTACTTTTGAAATACTTGAAGAGGTTTACGATGTTGATTTAAAAAATCCGCCCATCAAAAATAATCCGCTTTTACCCGACAGTTTTGTGAAGAATAATTTTGAAAATAAAACAAAACTTGACTGGGAGTCGTTAAGTCAAAAATATAATGCAAATTATGTTGTGACTCCTTCGAACTGGAAAATTAAATTAGACTTATTTAAAAATAATGAATCTTTCTCAATTTACAAAATTAAATAGGTTTTTTTTATTTTAATTGTTTATAATTTTTAATTTCTTTAATTACGTATCTTGTTCTGCCCTTTGTTTGTTCAAATATTCTTGCTAAGTATATACCCATAATTCCTATGGTAGATAATAAGGCTCCTGAAAAAAAAGATACAACAATTAATATTCCTGTTGTCCCAGGAACTGCGACGCCTGTTAGTTTTGCATATAGAGCATAAACAATTAATAAAATAGAAAACAAAAATGCAAAAAATCCAAGAAGCACACCAAGATAAAGAGGTTTAAGTGAATAGCTTGTAACACCTCTAATAAATTGTGTGACCGGACCTTCGTCAAATAATGAAAATTTAGATTCTCCTGACTCTCTAGCTTCTCTTATATAATCTACATATCCCTGTTTAAATCCAACCCATACTGATAATCCACGAATATATGGATTATATTCCTTTTGCTCTAAAATTTTATTTAATGCCCTTCTAGATATTAATTTAAAATCTCCAACATCTTTTTTCAAATCAATATCTGATAATTTATCAATAATTGTGTAGGCAATATTTGTAAAAAATAATTTTGATTTTGACTCTCCCAATCTTTTAGTTCTTCTAGTGTGAACAATATCAAAACCTTTTTCATGCTGTTTAACTAATTCTGTAATTAACTCAGGAGGGTCTTGAAGATCTGAATCCATATAAATTACACAGTCACCAGAACAGTTTTCAAATCCAGCTAAAACACACGGATTTGTTCCAAACCTTCTAGACATATTAATTATCTTTATTGGAAATTCTTTTTGTAAATCTATAAGTGTTTTTTCCGAATTATCCGTTGAATCATCGTTAACAAAAATTAGCTCATAGTTCCAGTTTTCGGTTTTTTTAACCGCCTTATGGACTCTATCAATGAGATTTTTTAAATTTTTCTCTTCATTTCTAAATGAAAAAACAAAAGAAATTAATTTCATAAATATTTGAATAAAAGACTATTTAATAATATCTTAAAATGATAAAAAAAGTAACCGTAGAATATCAAAATGCACTCATTAGATTTAGTTATTTTAGCAGGAGGCAAAGGATCTAGAATCAAATCTTTATTAAAGAAGAAACCCAAGCCAATGGCGATTTTTAATAAAAAACCATTTTTAGAATACATAATACAATCTTATAGTAAATATCATTTTAAAAATATTTTTGTTCTAGCAGGGTACAAATCTGGTGAGATTTTCAGTAAATTCGAAAATAAACATTATAACTGTACTTCGATAACATGTTTAAAAGAGAAAAAACCTATGGGCACTGCCGGTGCTCTCAATATTTTAAAAAAAAAAAGAATCAATGATTTTATACTAATTAATGGTGATACTTTTCTTGAAGTAAATCTAAATAAGCTAGTTAAATCCTGCAGTGAAAATAGCTACGGCTCCCTAACTTTAATAAAAAACAAGTCGTATAAATCAAACAAAAAATTAGTATCTATGGGTATAAAAAATAATAAAATTATTTATCAGAAAAAAAATAATTTTATGAATGGAGGTGTTTATTTCTTTAAAAAAAAGATTCTGAAGTTTATAAAAAATAAAAACACATCCTTAGAAGATCAACTTCTTCCCGGTTTGATAAAAAAAAGAAAAATTTCAGGATTGGTGGTTAAAAATTTCTTTTTAGATATTGGAACTCCGAAAAATTTTAATAGGGCAAAAAATCTGTTGCTAAAAAATTGCACAAAAGCAGCAGCATTTTTGGACAGAGATGGAGTAATAAATTATGACACTGGATACGTACATAAAATTAAAGATTTTAAATTTAGGCCAGGGGTTATTGCTGGTCTGAAATTTTTAAGAAATAAAAATTATTATGTTTTTATAGTTACCAATCAGGCTGGAATAGGAAGAGGAATATATAATGAAAATCAATTCTATGAACTTCAAAATAATCTGAAAGAGAAACTACAAAAAAA
>CAZUWS010000053.1:0-4563 GCA_964624295.1 uncultured Candidatus Pelagibacter sp.
AGTGACAAATACATATCGCGCCATGGAAGGATAATATATCTGTTTTTTATTAGAAAATAAAGTTTATTTTTCAGATTCTGGAATTTTAGGAGAATCCGAATCTTTTTCTTTCTCAATTCTCTCTATAACTGACTGTTTTTCTTCCAAGTCACCTCTGGATAAAATTACTAGAGATATACTGGAAATTATAAATAGAGCGGCAATAATAGCTGTAGATTTAGTTAAAAAGTTTCCAACCGATCTTGTAGATGCAAAATTATCTTGTGACAAACCTAAACCCAAAGCTCCACCTTCGGATGTTTGTAAAAGAACCAATACAATTAATATTAAAGCTAAAAGAATATTTGCAGATATTAGGATTGTTTCCATACGGCTTATTTATAGAAGTTTCTTATTATATCAATAAATTTTTTTGATGACTTTGAAGCCCCTCCAATCAAAAAACCATCCAATTCTTTGATTAATTTAAAATTATGAATACTCTTATTATCAACTGAGCCTCCATATAATAATTTAAAATTATATTTACCTCCAAATCGTGACTTTAAAAATTTTTTTAAAAGAAAAGCAGTTTTTTGCAACTCCTTCAATTTTGGAACTTTTCCAGTTCCAATTGACCATACTGGTTCATATGCAATTATAATTTTTTTCAAATTGTAATTTTTTTTTAATACATTAGTTATTTGTTTTTTTAATACCCTTAAAGTTAACTTTTTTCTTTTTTCATTTTTATTTTCACCTATGCAGAAAATTATATTCAAATTATTTTTAAGAGCCGTAAAAATCTTTTCTTTTATAATCACATCATTTTCACCAGATGCTCTATTTTCAGAATGTCCAATAATGATATGATTAATTCCTATTTTCTTAATCATGAAAGCACTAACAAATCCTGTGTATGCTCCAAAATCACCTTTTTGAAAACAATTTTGTGCACAAATTGAAATTTTCTTGGTTTTAAATTTATTTGAAAAGTCTTGTAGCAAAGTATGTGGTGGAGCAATTATTATTTTGTACTTTTTATTATTTTTTTTATCCCTTACTAAAAAATTATTAATTCTATCAATAATTTTGATAGATGCAGGAATTCCGAACATTTTCCAATTTCCAATAAAATATTTCATTTCTTTGCCTCAATTAAACACTTTAATTTATAGATTTTTTAATATAATTAATTTAAATTTCTTAGATTAAAATTATGCTATCATCAATAAGAAAATTTTCTAAATCTATTCTAGGAAAGATCGTAATAGGTCTTATAGCCGTTGCCTTTGTTGTTGGATTTGGCATGGGCGGTAGTTTTAGTGGAAAACAAAACATTGTGGCAGAAATCAATAATGAAAAAATTACTTCACAAGAGTTTGTAACATACCTTCAAAAAGTAAACATAACGACAGACGATATAGAAAAGATCGGAAAATCTAATTTATTACAAAGAATTTTAATGAACTATATAAGTGAAAAAATTATTTCAATTGAAAGTAAAAAAAGAGGTTTTCAACTTACTGACAGATCTTTATTAAATAAATTAAAAGATGATAAAAAATTTCAAAAAGACGGAAAATTTTCTGAGATTAAATATGAAAAATTTATGATATCTAATAATTTAACAAAACCTTTTTATGAAAATATAGTTAGAGAAACTGAGGTCAAAGATCAGCTTTTAAATTTTTATTCGGGAGGAATAAAATTACCTGTTTTTATTATAAACGATCTATATAAAAAAGAAAATATATTAAAAAAAGTTAATTACATAAATTTAACTAAAATTTATGAAAAAAATAAAATATCTGAAAAAGAAATAGAAGATTATTATGAAAAAAATAAAAATTCATTTCAAGAGATATATAAAAAATTTAAATATGTTAAATTATCTCCAGAAATTTTAGTTGGAGAAAAAATTATAAATGAAGTTTTTTTTAAAAAAATTGACGATATTGAAAATGGTATTCTAGATGGAAAAAGTTTTAACGATATAACATCTGAATATAAAGAAAAAATTAAAAATACAGATTTTCTAAATTCAAAAAGAACTAGAAAAGATGGACAAACTTTTGAATCTATAGATCTTAATTCTTTTAAAGAAATATTTGAAATTGAAGATAAAAACTCACCCAAATTTATAAATCATAATAATAATTACTATCTTGTTGAAATATTAGATTCAAAAAATGAGTTACCTAATCTCAAAAACCAGAAATTGAAAGATTCGATAGAGACTCAACTAAAGGTTATTGCTCAAATTGAAAAAATTGCAAAACTTATAAAAGATATTAATGATAAAAAATTTGTTGGAAATGACATAGTAAAACTTGCAAAAAAAAATAATATAGCTGTTAACACATTAACAATAAAAAATATTAACGATACTTCAAAATTTAGCCTCAAATTATTGAAAAGAATATATGAATTTGGTAGCGGTTCAATTTTTGTATTACCAGGTGATAAAGAAAATTATTTAGTAACAATTGTTAATGAAAAAGATCCTGTGATTGACCCAAATTCAGATAACTATAAAAAATATATGAAAAAAGCAAACGCACAATATGTTGCAAAAATTTATAAATCTTACGACAAGTATATAAATGCTAATTATAAAATTGATATAAAAAGTAACGTTCTTAAACGAATAGAAAACTCATTGTAATGAAATTAAGTACAGGTTTAAAGAGTTTTAAAAAATTACACAAAAATAAACACAATCAAACAATTTACTATTCCCAACGTTGTAAAAACTATAGTTTTATTGAAAATCTTTATAAATTTATACTTTTTAAAAAAAACAGTTTTATATTTGAATCTGTTGAAAAAGGAAGTATTAGAGGCCGATATACAATAATAGGTTTTAATCCAGATAAAATTTTCAATATAAAAAAAAATAAAATTACCGTAGATGACTTTAAAAAAAAGAGAATTATTAAAAGAAACGTACTATCTTATTTAAATAATTTATTAAAAAGTTTCAAAGTAAAATCTTCTGGTGAGCTTCCAAGAATGTCTGCAATGCTTGTCGGTTATTTTTCATATGACATTATTCGTTTAATTGAAAAAATTCCTGATAAATGCAAAGAAGATATAAACATACCAGACATAAGATTGATGAGGCCTAAAAATTTAATTATTTATGACAATGTAAAAAGAAAAATTTTTTACATAGAAAATATTTTTAAAGAGCAAAAAATAACGAATTATAAAATTGAATATGAAAGAATTAAAAATACCTTTAACAAATTAAGTCATTATGGAAATATAAAAATTCCTAGTAACTTTCATAGAAGTAGCAAAAAAATAAAGGTGAATTCCAATATATCAAAGTCTAAGTTCAGAAATATTGTGCTAAAAGCAAAAAAGTATATCAAAAGGGGGGATGTTTTTCAGGTTGTTTTAAGCCAAAGATTCCAGGCTTCGATTGATAAACCGCCCATTGAAATTTATAACACTTTAAGAATTCTGAATCCTTCTCCTTTTATGTTTTATTTTAACTACGAAGACTTTCAAGTTTTAGGAAGTAGTCCAGAAATTTTAGTAAGATTAGTAAATGGAGAGGTTACTATCAGGCCGATTGCTGGTACAAGACCTAGAGGCAAGAATAGTAAGGAAGATAAAAAACTGACTCGTGAACTGCTAAATGATCCTAAAGAGCTTGCAGAACATTTAATGCTTTTAGATCTTGGAAGAAATGACGTTGGAAAAGTGTCTAAAACTAATACAGTGAAAGTAACAGAAAAATTCAAAGTAGAGAAATATTCTCATGTAATGCATATCGTTTCTAACGTTACAGGAAAATTAAGAAAAAATTTTTCTCTTTTTGAAACATTTTTATCAGGTTTTCCAGCGGGAACTGTTAGTGGCGCACCCAAAATAAGAGCTATGGAAATTATTGATGAATTAGAAACTTCAAAAAGAAAGCTTTATGCTGGCGGGATAGGTTATTTTACGGCAAATCAAGAATTTGATACCTGCATAGCTTTAAGAACTGCCCTAATAAAAAATAAGAAAATTTATGTTCAAGCTGGTGCTGGAATAGTCGCTGATAGTAATCCTAAAAATGAATATAACGAAACAGTCAACAAAGCAAAAGCTTTGCTTAAAGCAATAAATTAAATGAAAACTTTATTAATAGATAATTATGACAGTTTTACTTACAATCTTTATCATTATCTTCTGTCTTTAAAATGTAGCGTTGAAGTTATAAGGAACGACAAAATTAATTCAAAAGAAATTTTAAAAAGAAAGTATAAAAGAATTGTTATTTCTCCCGGTCCAGGCACTCCGAAACAAGCTGGAAATTGTCTAAAAATTGTAAAAAATCTCTCAAAAAAAATTCCAATTCTTGGTGTTTGTTTAGGACATCAAGTTATAGGTCAAGCATTTGGTGCTAAAATAATAAACGCCAAAAAACTCATGCATGGAAAAACTAGCAAGATTTCTCATAACAAAGCTGGAATTTTTAAAGGTTTAAAAAACAATCTTGTAGGAACTAGATATCACAGCCTGATAATTGATAAAAAAACACTAAATAAAGATTTCATAATTACGGCTAAAACAAAAGATAATGTAATA
>CAZUWS010000054.1:0-4496 GCA_964624295.1 uncultured Candidatus Pelagibacter sp.
CGAAATTAGGTAGTACTTATAATTTATTAGAAAAAAAATCAAGTTATTAAAAACTAATTTTCTTTATATATTCCTTATCTTTAATATGATTGAAGATACCAATATTAAATTTTCTTAGATTTTTTAATGAAAATGTATAAATTTTTGACGTTTTTTTTATCTTAATTTCTATCTTTGTATTTCCGTCTTCTTTTAATGCTTTTTGAAGCTCGTTTAAATTTGATTTGTTTTCTAATTCTATAGTAACCTTTTCATATTCCTTATTTGTAAAATCGTTCAAACTAATTAATTTTTTTATATTTATTCTCCTAGCAAACGAAGAATTGTTTATACTGTCTTTCTGTAAAGTTAATATAAATGAATTTGCCGCCTTAAGATTTTCTCTATTTAAAGTTAATTGGTCTGAAAACAAAAATAATTCAAATTCACTTTTTAGATCACTAAATTTTACTATTGCGAAAGGCGTTCCTTTAGAACTTTTTTTTTCTTGTATGGACATTATGGTACCGGCTACAAGTGCTGTGCTATCTTGACTATCAAGAAAATTACTAAAATTAACCACTTTCATTTTATTAAAGTAATCTTTATAAATTTTTAAAGGATGATCCGACATATAAAACCCTATAGATTGAAATTCATTCATAAGCATTTCGTTATTAGACCATGGTTTAATTTTATCTAGTTTAAAAACCAATCCGTCTTCACTTGAATTATCTGAAAAAAGACTATTTTGATTACTGATTTTTTCTTCCCAAAGACTCTTGTTTAATTGTATTAATTTAGGAATGGATTTTAATAAAACAACTCTATTACTTTCTAAATTATCGAATGCTCCAGCTTTAACTAATCCCTCAAGCTGCAATTTATTAATATCTTTGGGATTTGCTCTTTTAACAAAATCATCTAAAGATTTAAATTTTCCATTTTTTTCTCTTTCTTTAACAAGGTTTAATACCGCCTCACGTCCCACGCTTTTAATTCCTGATAAAGCATAATAAATTTTATTTTTTTCCGGTTTGAAATCAGCAAAACATTTATTTATGTCTGGTCTTACAATTTCTATATTTAATCTTTTTAGTTCTTCAACAAATTCTCTTAGTTTGTCTGTATTTGATAATTCTGTCGACATTGTTGCGGCTATAAAATCTTCTTTATAATAATGTTTTAAGTATGCTGTTTGATAGGCAATTAAAGCATAAGCTGCTGCATGGCTTTTGTTAAAACCATATTCAGCAAATGGTTTAATTTTTTGAAATATAAAAGATGCAATTTCCTTGCTTATATTGTTTTTAATAGATCCTTTTATAAATTTTTCCTCTTGTTTTTCTAATTCTTTTCTTTTTTTCTTTCCCATTGCTTTTCTTAAAATATCAGCTTCGCCAGGAGTAAAACCTGCAAGAACTTGTGCTATTTGCATAACTTGTTCTTGATAAATAATTATTCCATAAGTTGGTTTAAGAATTTTTTCCAAACTTTCGTGAATATAATCAGGTTTTTTTAATCCATTTTTACAATCGTTGTAAATTGGAATATTATTCATAGGTCCTGGTCTATACAAAGCTACAAGAGCAATAATGTCTTCAAATTGAGTTGGTTTCATTTGTCTTAAAGATGATCTCACACCAGAACTTTCTAACTGAAACAGGCCTGTTGTTTCACCACTAGAAAGCATTTTGTATATTTCTGCGTCATTCAAAGGAATTTTAGTAATGTCTAATTCTATTTTTTTATTTTTTAACATTTCAATTGTTTTATGGATTACAGTTAGTGTATTTAACCCTAATATATCAAATTTAACTAACCCAGCATTCTCTGATGAATGCATATCAAATTGAGTTGAGGGTAAAAGTAAATCTGAACTACTATCTTTGTATAGAGGAACTTGCTCTGATAATTTTTCTCCTGCTATAACTACTCCAGCAGCATGTGTAGCTAAATTTCTATTTAAACCTTCTAATTTTAAAGAAAGTTCAATTAACTTTTTAACTTTTGGATTATTTTTTTCTTCCTCTCTAATTCTAGGTTCTCTAGCAATAGACTCACTTAGAGTTAATGGTCTGGAAGGATCAAAAGGAATCATTTTGCAAATTTTATCGACATGCCCATATGGTAAACCAACAACTCTTCCAATATCTCTTAGGGCCATTCTAGCTTTAAGTTTACCAAAAGTTATTATATGAGCTACTCCACCTTTGTATTTTGATTTTAAATATTTAAATACCAAATCTCTTTTTTCTTCACAAAAATCTATATCAAAATCAGGCATAGATATTCTGTCTGGATTTAAAAACCGTTCAAAAATCAATCCGAATTCTATTGGATCTAGATCAGTTATGTCTAAGGAATAAGCCACCAGAGAACCTGCTCCAGAACCTCTACCGGGACCAACGGGAATATTATTATTTTTTGCCCATTTTATATAATCAGATACAATTAAAAAATACCCGGAATAATTCATTTTATTAATAATTTCTATTTCATGTAAAAGTCTTTCATTATAAATTTTTTTTATTTTTGATTTGTCTATAGATTTATTTTGTTTGAATACAAAATTTTCAAGTCTATTTTTTAAACCTATTTTAGATTGTGACAGAAGTTCTTCTTTTTCACTTAGATTGCTTGGTATTTTTATTGAGGGAAGCTTTGGTTCTAATTTTTTTAACTTATAATTAAATCTAAGTGGAAAATTATAGTTGTTTTCTAGAGCTTCTGGTAAATCCTTATAGAGGTCCTGAATCTCATCTGAAGATTTTATATAGTGCTGATCATTAAACTTTTTCCTATTTTTTTCCTCCACATAGGTTTTTTCACCAATACACAACAAGGCATCATGTGCTTCGTACATATCTTTTTCAATATAAAAAACTTCTTGTGATGCTATTAGTGGTACTTGAAACTTTTTAGATAAATTTATAAAATTATTTTCAATATTTTTTTCTCCTATATCCCCGTGTCTTTGAATTTCAAAATAAAACCTTTCTTGAAAAGTTTCTTTAATCTTTAAGACAATTTCTTCTAATTTTTTAATATTGTTTTTTTTTATTAAGTCTGAAAAAAGTGAGTCGATTCCACCGCTCATCACTATAAGATCATGACTATTTTTAATAAGATCATCTATTAAACAATGTGGAACCGTGCCTTCTTCAACTTCTAAATAACTTTTAGACGATAATTTTGTCAAATTATGAAAACCCTTTTCTGTCTTTGCAAAAATCGGTATTTTCCCTATTAAATCATAAAATTTAAAATTTATTTGTGATCCAATAATTGGTTGAGTTCCAGCTTTGCTAATTTCTTCGGAGAATTCCAAGGCTCCACACAGATTGAAACTATCGCTTAATCCAATGGAGTTTATTTTATTTTCCTTGCAGTATTTTGCTAGATCCCCAATCTTGATAGCCCCTTCACAAATAGAATATTGTGTGTGTACCTTAAAATTTGTGAATTTTTTTTGTTCATTATCCATTTGCTCTTTTTATATTACCATTGCTCAGGCTTAAAGTATAATCAGCTTTTCTTGCAAGTTCTCTATTGTGAGTTGCAATTAAAACTATTTTATTTTTTTCTTTTAACTTTAAAAAATAAGAAAAAACTTCAACTGAATTTTTATAATCTAGATTTCCTGTTGGTTCGTCTGCCAGAATAATTTTTGTTTCTGATATTAAAGATCTTGCTATTGCAACTCTTTGTTGTTCGCCTCCAGATAAATCTGATGGGAAGTGTTTAAGCCTATGGCCTAAATTAACTTGCTTTAAAAATTTTTCTGCTTCTTTTATAGCCTGGTTGTAGCTTTTATTTCTAATTATTAATGGTATTGCCACATTTTCAAGTGCAGTAAAATCTGAAAGTAAATTATTATTTTGAAATATTATTGAAACATAATCTCTTATCATTTCATTTTTTTTATCTTCGGATATATCTAATGTAGATTTTCCGAGTATAGATATTTCACCTTTTGTAGGTTTGTCTAATAGCGCAAGTAAGTGTAAAAAAGTAGATTTACCAGATCCTGAGGGACCTACAAGAGCAATAATTTTTCCTGACTCTAAATTTAAATTTACATCTTTTAAAACTTTTATAACTGAATTATTATTTTCAAACTGTTTGGTAAGGTTTTGTATTTTAATTAAAAATTTATTCATATTTTAATGCTTTGATTGGTTCTATTTTAGTAACGGCTAAAGAAGGAAATAAAGAAGCTAATATCGTAATAACAATGGAAAAAATTGATATTGACACTATAGATCCTGGATTTATTTCACTTGGCATTTCATTTAAAAAATAAATGTCTTCTGGAAAAATTTGTAAATTGAATACTGCTGATAAAAACTGCCTAATTTCTTCTATATAAATTGAAAAGACTATTCCAAAAATCACACCAACGACAGTAGCAAAAAAACCTATTAAAAATCCAGTTAAAAAAAAAGCTTTAACAATTGATTTTTTTGATAATCCTAAGGATTTTAGAATAGCTATTTCTTTTGTTTTATTTTTGT
>CAZUWS010000055.1:0-4466 GCA_964624295.1 uncultured Candidatus Pelagibacter sp.
TTTCATCTGAAATGCCAATTGGGTTTAAATTTAATGCTGGTATTTCAAGTCAAATTAAATCAGCTGTAATACTTGCTGCGATTAATTCCTACGGTAAAACTTTAATAGTTGAAAGAATAAAAAGTAGGGATCACACTGAAAGAATGTTAAAACATAACGCTCAAACGATCAGAATAAAAAAAGGTAATGAAAACCTTATCGAAATTAAAGGCAAAAAAAGTTTAAATCCAATCAATATCTTTGTTCCGGGAGATCCTTCTTCTGCAAGTTTTTATGCGGGGCTCTGTCTCCTAAGTAAAAATTCAAAAATAATATTAAAACAAGTCCATATTAATCCTACACGTATTGGTTTTTTTAATATAATTCGAAAACACAAGGGAAAAATAAGTTTTAAAAATAAAAAAAATCAAGGCAACGAAATAGTAGCTGATATTCATGTTGCAAGCAGTAAAATAAGAGCATTAAATGTAAGTGAAAAATTTTTTGTAAGTTGCCAAGACGAATTTCCTCTTATGTTTGCAATGGCATCTCTTTTACCTGGAGTCTCAACCTTTAAAGGCATAGAAGACCTTGCAAATAAAGAAAGTAATCGTATTAAAGAAATGCAAAAAATTTTAAAACAAATTGGAATAAAAAGCCTTACATCGAAAAATAAAATGAAAATTTACGGAAATCCAGATTTAGATATTACTAATAAAACAATTGTTGTCTCTGGAATTCTTGATCACAGAATTTTAATGTCTGCAGCAATTTTAAGTTTATTAACCGGTATTAAAGCAAACCTTAAAAATTTTGAGCAAGTTAGAACTAGCTGTCCAAATTTTTTATCAACGATTGCTGTTTTAGGAGGAAAATTTGAAACTAAAAAAAAAAATTAAAGTAGGTATAGACTCTCCTAGTGCTGCGGGTGCAGGTACAATATCTAAAATGCTCGCAAAAAATTACAATCTCTTGTATTGCGATACTGGAAAAATCTACAGATATATGGCCAAACAAATTATAGATAGAAAACCAACCAACAAAATTAAATTTTTAAAAAAAATAAGCAAAAAAATTAATTTAAAGAAACTAAAGAATAAAAATTTACTTACTGACGAAGTTGCATACATTGCTTCACAAATTGCTAAAGATCTAAAAGTAAGAAAGATGGTTGTAAAATTTCAAAGGAACTTGGCTTATCATCCTCCTAAAAAATTTAATGGTTCAATTTTAGATGGCAGAGATATTAATTCTAAAATTATTAAAGATGCTGATTTTAAGTTTTATATAACAGCTGATGTAAACGAGCGAGCAAGAAGAAGGTTTAGAGAGCTAAAAAAATTGAGAAAAAAAGTTAAATATTCTGAAATTTTAAAAAATTTAAAACGAAGAGACATGGAAGACCGTTCTAGACGTTATTCTAAGCTCAAAAAGACTAAGGATTCTATCTTGATAAATACAACCAACTTATCTATAAGAAGTAGCTTTTTGAAAGTAAAAAAAATAATGGATAAGAAGCTAAACAAATAAATGGAAACAGAAGTAGTAAAAAAGAAAGATATTCAAGAGTTTGAAACTCTTTTGGAAGAATCTTTCAAAAAAAATTCTCTTAAGGAATCCACAATTATAAAAGCAAAAATATCTGAAATTGGAAAAAAATTTGTTTTATTGGAAATACCAGGAAGCAAATTTGAAGGAGCTATACCGCTAGAAGAATTTAAAATGACCAAGGAAATCGACGGTCTAAAAATTGGTTCAACAATTGAGGTTTTTTTAGATAGATTAGAAAGTTATAAAAATGAAATAATTATTTCTAGAGAAAAAGCAAAAAGAGTTGGGTCTTGGAAAAAGATGGAAAAAGCTTTTGAAACCCAAAAGGAAGTTGAAGGTATAATTACTAATAAGGTTAAGGGTGGATTTATAGTAAATATAGACTCTTGTTTATGTTTTTTACCGGGATCGCAGGTAGACACTAAACCCATAAAAAACATGGATCATTTAATGAACGTCCCTCAAAAATTTTTATGTGTAAAACTTGATAAAGTGAGAGGAAATATTGTTGTTTCAAGAAAAGCCATTTTGGCTAAAACAAGACAAAAAGAATTAGATAATATTTTATCAAAAATAAAAGAAGGTGACATCGTTGATGCTCAAGTAAAATCAATTTTGGATTGGGGAGCATTTTTAGATTTAAATGGTGCAGACGCTTTGTTGCACATTACAGATCTTAGCTATTCAAGGGTTAATAAACCCTCAGATCTTTTGTCAATTGGACAATCTATAAAAGTAAAAATAATAAAAATTGACTCAGAAACAAAAAGAATAAGCTGCGGGGTGAAGCAAATGCATCCTGATCCGTATGAAAATTTAGAGAAAAAATATAAAGTTGGAAAGATTTATGATGGAACAGTAACCAAAGTTGTTGATTATGGAGCTTTTGTTAAACTGGAAGAAGGTTTGGAGGGTCTTGTTCATCAATCTTGTCTATCTTGGACTAAAAAAAATATTCATCCAAGCAAAATTTTATCTTCTTCTCAAAAAATAAAGGTAAAAGTAATTGAACTAGATACAGAAAAAAGAAGAATCTCTCTAAGCTACAAAGATACTCTTGAAAATCCATGGGCTGCTTTTATAAAAAAATATCCGACAGGATCGATTGTAAATGCTAAAATTAAAAACATAGCAGATTTTGCTCTGTTTGTTTCCATAGAAAATTCAGAATTTGATGGAATGATACATTACAAAGATATTTCATGGCAGGAAACAGAAGAAAACTTAAAAAAGTTTAAGAAAAGCCATTTGGTAAAAGCAAAAATTCTTGAGATAGATACAGATAAAGAAAAAATAAGATTAGGAATAAAACAACTTGAAAAAGATCCTTTTGATTTCTTCTTAAAGAAAAAAAATAATGAAATTATTACAGCTACGGTTGGGGAAGTTTTAAAGAATGGAATTAGGGTATCTGTGGGTACCGACAAGAATCTTCTGATAACGATAAAGAAAAATCAATTAGCAAAAGAAATAGAGGACTGTAGACCAGAGATCTTCACTAAAGGAAATAAAGTAGACTGCATGATTGTTGATCTGGATAAAGAAAAAAGAAAAGTAGGTTTATCAATCAAAGAATTAGAAAAACATAATGAAAAAGTTGCCATTAAGAAATACGGTAAAGATGGGACTAGTTCTGGTCGTGTTTTAGGTGATATATTAGGCAAAGTATTTAGTTCGAAAAAGAAGAAGGAAAAAAAATAATTGGATATGGTGAGATCTGAGATAATCTCAAAATTATCAAACAAAATTCACCGAAAAATAAAAAAATCTGAGTTAGAAAAAATCCTTAATATAATAGTAAACACTATAGTCGACGGAGTAAAAAATCATAAAAGTATCGAACTCAGAAATTTTGGAAGATTCTCTCCAAAAAAAATTAAGGCAAAATTAAACGCAAGAAATCCTCGTACAGGAGAACAAATCCAAACTCCAGAAAGAAGATCTATAGCATTTAAAATGTCAAAAGAATTGAAAAGTAAAATCAATAAAAAAGAGAGTAAAATAAATTGAAAAAAAATATTTTTGTTGCCCTAGATTTTAATTCGTTAGATAAGGCTATTGATGCCACCAATAAAATTAAAGACAAAATTGCCGGTGTTAAAATTGGTACTGAGTTATATGCTATTTGTGGTACTGAAGGTTTAAAAAAAATCAAAGAACTTGGTGTAGAAATATTTCTAGACTTAAAACTTCACGATATTCCAAATCAAGTAAAAAAGACTGTAGCTGCGATTGCTTCTCTCAAGAGCGTAAAATACTTAACAATTCACACAAGTGGTAATTACGAAATGTTAAAGGCTGCTCAAGAATCTGCTGGCTCAATTGAATTGCTTGGTGTCACTGTTCTAACTTCTCAATCAGATCTTGAGGGTGTAGGTATAAATAATTCTGTAGGAAATCAAATTAAACTTTTAGTTAACTTAGCTATCAAGGCTGGTATTTCTGGAGTTATTGCATCTGCACAAGATATTTTACTAATTAGATCTCTATCAAAGAAACTAAAGATATTTTGTCCAGGTATAAGAAGTGGGGAAGACAAACAAGATCAAAAAAGGGTTATGAGTTATGCTGATTTCTCAAAAATTGCAGATGATAAATGTTCAGCAGTAATAGGAAGACCTATTATTGAAGGCGACCCTGTTCAAAACATCAAAAAGATTATACAGTCTGCTCAATAGCAAGATTAATCATATTTTAAGAATGAAAATTAAAAAAGGAATACCTTTAATTGACCAGGATGTTAATGGCTTTTATGGAAAGTTTGGTGGCAATTATATTGCAGAAACACTCAAAAAACCTATAGATGATTTGGCTAAATTATTTGCAAAATCCAGAAATGATAAAAGTTTTATAAAGGAAAGAGACAATCTTTATGAAAATTATGTGGGAAAGCCTACAAGGTTTATCAAACTACAAAATCTCACAGATCATTTAGG
>CAZUWS010000056.1:0-4424 GCA_964624295.1 uncultured Candidatus Pelagibacter sp.
CTGCGGGTGTACCAGGTGGATTGAAATATATTTCTACTCCACACTCTGCTGTACCTGCTGGTGGAATGGCTGTATGGAAATACTTATCGCTTGCGATCTGTATGATGGTTGGAACTGCATCGTTACCTCATATCTTAATGAGATACTTTACAACTCCTTCTGTTAAATCAGCAAGAAAATCAGTGGCATGGTCACTGTTCTTTATCTTCTTGCTATATTTCTCAGCGCCTATGTTAGCAACACTATCTAAACTACAGTTAATGGATCCAAACTTACCTACTGCAATTATTGGTAAATCAATTGCGGAAGTTCAAAGTATTCCATGGGTTCAAAACTGGATGTCAGTAAAACAAGTATTTATTGCTGACTTCAACGGTGATGGAATATTACAGTTGAACGAATGGTTTATGAGAGGTGACGTAGTAGTATTAGCGACTCCTGAAGTTGCTGGTTTACCTTACGTTATTTCTGGATTAGTTGCTGCAGGAGGTATGGCTGCTGCCATGTCAACTGCCGATGGATTAGTTTTGGCGATATCAAACTGTTTATCACATGATATCTATTACAAAATAATCGATCCGAAAGCTGACGTTAGAAAAAGGCTGATTGTAGCTCGTGTACTTCTAGTAGTGATTGGTGCTCTTGGTGCTTACATAGCATCTATGAGATTAACAAGCATTCTAGGAGCTGTAGCTTGGGCATTCGACTTTGCAATGTCAGGCTTATTCTTCCCACTTGTACTTGGTGTATGGTGGAAGAGAGCTAATATGGCCGGTGCGGTTGCAGGAATACTTGGAGGTTTAGCTGCTGGTACAGCATATCTAATTTATGTTGGACCTAAGTTTATGGCTAACACTCCATGGCTTGGAATTGACCACTTAAGATTTGGTATCATAGGAGCATCAGTAAGCTTAGTTGCAATGGTTGTAGTAAGCTTAATGACTAAAGAACCTAGTGCTGCCACTCAGAAGATGGTTGATGACGTTAGGGTTCCTAGCGGAAGAGCTATTCTTGGAAAACAACACTAAATAAAATTATTTTTATTATAAAAGGGGCGATTTATTCGCCCCTTTTTTTTGCTTTAAGCAATTAATTTCACATGATAATTTAAGTTATGCCAATTTGGATATTAGCTTTGGATTACATTTTAGGAATTATTATGTGGACTCTAATAGGAAGATCAGCCATGAATATCTTTCAAAGGGAAGACTCGAATTTCTTTTTTATGAAGGCCTTTGTTAAATTAACCAATCCTATTATAGGATGGTTCAGATTTATTACTCCAAGTTTCATAATCCCTCTTTTTGTTCCATTGTACGTTGCATGGTTCTTTTACATGTTTAGATTTTATGCGATGCCCTATATTTTGGGCTATGATGTTATGGGAATGCTGTCGTTTCCTCTAGAAAGCGATATTGCTAAAGAAATTTACCGTTTATTTAATAGATAATTTCAAAAAAATTGAATAAAAACTACACTGAAAAATCAATAGATAATTAAAAAACAAATGAGTGGAAAGATTTATTCGTTAATAATTTTTTTAACCCTATTTTGGATTTACTGTTTATATTGTGGATTTAAAAATTATAAAAAAACTGTAACTCCAGTAGATTTTTTTATCTATGGGAGACATTTGCCATCCTGGGTTTATGTCATTGTAGCAACTGGGACAATTTTTTCTTGTTGGATTTTTTTTGCTCAACCAAGTCTAATTTTACTTAATGGATTTCCATTTTCAGCTACATCCCTTTATGTAATAGCAATTTCTCTTATAGGAATGCTTTTTTTGAAAAAACAATGGATGCTATCTAAAAGGTATGGCTTCGTAACACCCGCTGAAATGATGGCAACTTATTTTAAAAGTGATTTGATTAGAATTTTAATCGTAATAATAGCTATAGGATTTGCTATTCCATTTATTGCAATGCAACTTTCTTTTGCTGGAATAATTTTAAGTATCTTGTCTGATGATATAATAGGAGCTGGTTCTGCTTCTATTTTGTTAGGATGTGTAATTATTGTTTATTTAAGTTTGAGTGGGATAAGATCAATTATTTACATAGATACATTACATTTTGTTTTGACTATCTTTGGTGTAATCGCTCTAGGGTTTATATCTTATGATTTAGTTGGAGGATGGGATTTATTAAACGAAAGCTTATCAAGAGTTTCTAACATCAAGGAAAATTTATTTAATATTAAAGAAAGTTATAATGCTTACCTGTCTGTTCCAGGTACAATAAAAATAGTAGAAGTCTTAGATAGTGGATCATCATATGGAGGTATATGGACAAGTTCTATGATTTTAACTTTTGCCTTTGCAATTTCTGGTATTGTTTTATCACCTAGTTTTTCGATGTTAACATTTGCAAATAGAGAAGGTAAATCATTTGGTACACAACAAGTTTGGTTTTCTTCTTTTTTTATTGGACTAATATTAATATTTTTTACGACTGCAATAGGTGTTGGTTCAATTTTTCTTGGAACAAATAACGTTATTAATGAAAGTGGTAATAATATTTCAAACATTCTTCCAAATACCGTATTGCCAAACCAAATTGAAACTTTAGTTCCACATTTGATTAACGTAGTAGGTGATTATTCTCCACTATTTTTTGGTTTGTTATTAATTTGTGGAATTGCTTCATTACAATCAACAAGCATTATTTACATAAGTTCAAGTGCGCTTTTGACTAGAGATATAGTAAAGAAATTTTTTATTAAAAATATGAATAATGATGAGCAGATTTTTTCTTACAGAATAATATTAATGTTAATATTTATTTTTTCATTAGTACTATCAATTCAATCTTCAAATGTAATTTTTAGTCTTGGAAGTCTTTCCTTAGGTATTGCTTGCCAAATGTTTGTTCCATTAATTGCTTTGTGTTATTTTCCATGGCTAACTAAAAATGGTGTTGCACTAGGAATCGTTGTTGGAATTATCACTGTATTTTTTACTGAGCATATTGGACAAATAATGTTTGGTAATATTATTGTATGGGAAAAATGGCCATTAACAATTCATTCTGCTTTTTGGGGGGTCTTATTTAATTTAGGAGCGGCTATAACAATATCATTTATAACTCAGGATGGGAAAGAAACTAATCATAAAAATAAATTCCATGAATTTTTTGAAGACCATAGAAATTTTTCTATAAGTCGTAGAAGTTTAAAACCAAGTGCTTGGATTGTAACAATTGCTTGGATTTTTTTCGCTTTAGGTCCTGGTACAATTATAGGAAATGAAATTTTTGGAAAACCAAGTAATGTTGAAAGCTGGTCTTTTGGTATGCCTTCCATTTGGGTATGGCAAATCATCTTCTGGTTACTTGGTGTTGTTTTGGTTTGGTTTTTGGCTTTTAAAATGGAAATGTCAACATCGCCACAAAAAACTATTGTGTCTCAAACTGAGGATATTGGTAGCAGACACTAAAAAGTTAAAATATTTTTTGACATAAAATAATTTAAAACTATAAATAAAAGAAGATGCCAAGTTCTATAAAAATTTCACCGTCTATTTTATCTGCTGACTTTAGTAAATTAGGTGAAGAAATTATATCTCTGGATAAAGCTGGTGCAGACTACATCCACGTTGATGTAATGGATGGTCACTTTGTACCCAATCTTACCATAGGACCTGAAGTAATAAAAAAACTTAGACCATTCACAAAAAAAATTTTTGATGTTCATTTGATGATATCCCCAGTTGATAAATATATTGAAGCATTTTCAAAAGCTGGAGCAGATATAATTACTTTTCACCCTGAGGCGACGGATGAAACTTCAAAAACTATAGAGCTAATAAAAAAACAAAAAAAGAAGGTTGGAATTTCTTTAAAACCTAAATCAAGTATTGATTTAATTAAAGATCATTTAAATAAAATTGATTTAATACTTATTATGAGTGTAGAACCAGGTTTTGGAGGACAAAAATTTATGCCAGAAGTAATAGATAAACTTAAAGATATAAAAAAGATTATTTCAGAAAAAAAATTAAACATAGATTTAGAGATAGATGGAGGAATAAATTTTGAAAATTGTAAATTAGCCAAAGATGCTGGTGCTAATGTTTTGGTCTCTGGTTCAACAGTTTTCAAAGAAAATAACGGAGACCTAAAAAAAAATATTAGTTTACTTCGTTCAAATTAATAAATGTTAGATCTAAAAAGTGTCTATCTTTACTTTTTATCAATAAAAAAAATTACAATAAAATCTATTAGAGAAATATTTTTTTCAACAAGTTTTTATAACAAGCTTTTACTTTCACAGAATCCTTCTAGGCTATTTTTCTATCCTAATCCATATTTATTATCTCCTTTATTAAATCATAAAGATTTACTTCTAAAAATATCAAAATTTGAAGCAAATTATTTTTGGAATGATTCTAATAAAAGTGATAATGAAAAAAAAAATCTACACAG
>CAZUWS010000057.1:0-4416 GCA_964624295.1 uncultured Candidatus Pelagibacter sp.
TTACTCTACTCATAATGCTTGATATATGGGTGTTATTTGTGTTTCTACAAGATGGAAGTTACTTTTTTTTATCATCTTTTCCCTCATTTTTTCCTTCTTTTTTCACACTTTTTTTGGAAACTGTAACCAAAGACGGTCTAAGCAACCTTTCCCCCAGCATATAACCAGCTTGTATTTCTTGTACTATAGTTCCAGTTTCTACTTGGTCATTTTCTACCTCTGTCATGGCTTGATGAAAATTTGGATCAAATTTTTTTTTGGCTGTGTCAATTTTTTCTATTTTATTTTTTTTGAAAATTGAGATTAAATCTTTTTCAACGACTTCAATGTTTTTTAAAAATTTATCTAAATCTTTATTATCTTTTAAAGCTGGATCGTTTTTAATTGAAATATAAGCTCTCTGCAGATTGTCTAATATCGCCAAGTTTTCTTTTGCAAAACTAAAACCCCCAAACTCTATTGCTTCCTTAATATCTTTATCGAACCTCTTTCGCTGGTTTTCTAGCTCCGCAAGAGATCTTAAAAGTTTATCCTCAGTATCTTTGAGCTTTTCTTCGATACTCAGTTCTTTTTTTTCTTCCTTTTTTGGAATTTTGCTCTCTTTTTTATTTTTATCTTCATCGTTTAAATTAGCCATATTTTCTATATAGTCATGAAATATTTAATTTCCAGGTCTTTATGTATAAAATTGATAAAATATTAATAGGAACTCATAACAAGGGAAAATTTAAAGAAATAAGTGACTTATTACCGAAAAAAGTGAAAAAAATTTCACCCAATAACCTCGGTATAGAGAGTCCGAAAGAAGACGGTAAAACCTTTCTTGAAAATTCAGAACTAAAAGCTAATTTTTTTTGTAATAAAGCAAAATTAGTTACCCTGTCCGATGACTCAGGTCTTGAAATTGACTGTTTAAATGGTCAACCTGGAATTTTTTCTGCAAGGTGGGCTAAAGAATTTGGTGGATTTGATAATGCAATGACAGAAATTTTAAAAAAAGTCAAAAAGTCAAATAAAGATAAAAAAGCACAATTTGTTTGTAGTCTTACAATTCAATGGCCTGATGGAAAAAAAATCTCAGAGTTTGGAATTATTAAAGGAAATATATCTTCTAAAAAAGGAAATAATGGTTTTGGGTATGATCCAATTTTCATTCCTGATGGTTATTCCAAAACTTTTGCTGAAATGAATTATAAAGAAAAACTATTAATAGATCATAGACATGTTGCTTATAAAAAATTATTAGAAAAAATTAAAGTTTACTTTTAATAAATTTATTATCTTCCAGTTTATAAATTTCTAATTTCTGAATAACTTTATTCTCGGATATTTTAAATTTACCAATCTTTGCTTTAATTTCATTTTTCATATTGAAGTCGTTTGCATAATTGATTTTAGTATCATTTTTCCAAAGATAATATATAAGCCCAATAATATCATAAGATAATATTGTAATTTCATTTGGTTTATATTTATATTCTTTAAAAAATTTTTTGTTAAAATTATTAAAGTTTTTTAAATTTATAGAAGGAAAATAAAAACTTTTAATTGAACTTTCGGTTAAAATACTATCATCGAACCATTGATTGGTTGTTACTATTAAAATGTCTTTTTCTGAGACATCGGTATAAGCAAGAGATGTTAAAACACTTTTTAACCCGTCTCCAAAATCAATGATAATCACCGAGTCAAACTTTATTTTTCCAAGTGTATATCTTTGCTTTAGTTGATTTAATTCCCTAATATCTTTTGGTAAGTCAGATTTTTCTAATTTTTTTACTCTTGCCTCTAGATTTATTTTTCTCTGTTTATAATTGGTTAATTTTTCTATTTGACCTGTTAAAACTTCAGAGTCGCTGCTATATTTGAAAAGTTTGTAATTTTTAAAATTTGTAAGTTTTATTTTCTTTTCTACATGCTTAGAATTTTTATTATCAGGGTATAGAATTATTGTTTTCTTTTTTTCTTGCTTGCCAATAAACTTTTTAATAGCCAACAACTGAGATTCTAAATTTATTCCCATCATTATAAAATTTTTATCAATGCTAGAATTCATATTTGATAGAGATAAGAATATTAGATCATCAAAATTTTTTAATTCTTTTGCAAAGCTAGAATCAATAGGTCCAATAATAACTTTAACTCCTTCTTCTCGAAATTCTTTACATGCATCTAATATTTTTTCTTTGTCAGAACCAGAGTCTTTTGGATAAATTTTAATCGAATCATCATTAATATCATGTAGCGCCAAATTCACAGAGTATAAGACTGTTTCTCCTATAGATTTGAATTCACCAGAGAAGGGTGCCAAAATTCCTATTTTTAGAATATTTGTATTATTATTCTCGACTGCTAAAACATAACTATTAAAAGTAATCAATAAATAAGATAAAATTATCTTAGAAATTTTTTTCATAATTTATGAACAGTTTTCTATCAGGTTTATACATCGTTTCAACGCCAATAGGAAACTTGGAGGATATTACATTAAGAGCATTAAATGTATTAAAAAATTCTGACAAAATTCTTTGCGAAGATACAAGAAGGTCCATAAAATTACTAAATTACTATGGTATTAAGAAAAAATTAATTCCCAATCATAAGTTTAATGAAAAGAAAATAACAAATTCAATTATAGAATTAATTAAAAAAGGGGAAAGGGTTTCAATCATTTCAGATGCTGGCACACCAGCTTTATCAGATCCGGGATTAATTCTTATCAGAGAGTGTATAAAAAAAAAAATTAAGATATTTCCAATACCAGGAGTTTCTGCTGTGACAACAGCAATAAGTGTATCCGGTTTTGATGAAAAATATTTTTTCTATGGATTTTTACCTAAAAAGGCTTCTGAAATAGAAAAAGAAATTGATGCAATAAAAAATTATAATTCTAATATTGTTTTTTTTATTCCAGCTATAAAATTAAATTTCTACGTTAATTACTTTAAGAAATTCTTTAAAGGTAGACATATCTTTATTGGTAGGGAAATGACAAAAATTTACGAGAGTTTTTATAGAGAAAATTTAGACAATTTTGAAGGTTTCAAAGAGCCTTTAAAAGGTGAACTTACGGTTGTGTTATCCAAAAAATTGAAAAATCTTCCAGATGTGAATATTTTTGATGAGAAAAAATTAAGAAAAGATATAAAAGAATATCTAAAAAGATATAGTTTAAAAGATGTGGTTAAATTAGTTTCAGAAAAAAATAATTTGTCTAAAAAGAAAGTATATAATATTTGTTTAAGTGTTAAAAAAAAATGAAAAAAAATTTAATATTCATTATATTTAGTTTTCTTCTTTTTTCCTGTGTTGGAAGTTCATCCGTTGGAATTTTTGGATCTGGAGTAAGCGTTGCTTATGATCCAAGAACCGTTGGTATGCAAATTGATGATTCTATTATGCAGAAAAATTTGATGGCTAGATTAACTCTAACGGATAAAAAATATATCATTGACCTTAGTACTAAAGTTATTGATGGAAATATTTTTTTATCAGGAAAAGTGGATGAGCCAGAAGAGAAACTAAAGATTATTAAGATGGCGTGGGAAACTAAAGGAGCTAGGTCTGTACAAAGCGTAGTGACAATTAAGGGAAAGACTAATTTTAAAAATACAGCAAAAGATGTATTGATTACTTCTCAGTTAAGAACTGCCTTACTTTTTAACAAACTTACAAAATCCAGTAACTATACAATTGATACTATAAATGGAAAAATTTATATTTTTGGAATTGCTATGACAGAGGATGAAAAGAAAAAAGTTATTTCAGAAGCAAATGAAATTCATGGAGTCAAAGAAGTTGTACCAAGCATTTTATTAGTAGAAGATCTAAGTAGAAATAAAAATTAATTACTCTTCTTGTTTTTGTAGTCAATAATTTCTGCTGAGTAAGCTGCAACAGAAGCAAGATTTAGTATATCGTTTGGAGATGATCTAAGAGGCGCAATTTCAATCGGCAAACCTAATCCAATTAAAAGTGGACCAATTGTTTTTGCTCCACCAATAGTTTTCATTAGTTTAGTTGATATAGCCGCACTATGAAGAGCAGGCATTATTAAAATGTTAGCATTACCTACTATTTTAGAAAACGGATATGTTTCTTTGTATTTGGGATTTAAAGCTACATCCGGCTGCATTTCACCATCAAAATCGAAATCTACTTTTTTATTTTTTAAAATTTCAATAGCTTCCCTAACATGTTTTGTATTTCTGGATTTTGGTTTTCCAAATGTAGAGTGGGATAAAAAAGCCACTTTTGGTTCAAAACCAAATAATTTAGCAACTCTAACACTAGACATTGCAATTTTTGTTAATTTTTCTGCAGAAGGAAAATCGTTTACTTGTGTATCAGCAATGAATATTGTTTTTTTAGGTGTAATGAGCATATTCAGACCAAATAAAATTTCATCAGGTCTAG
>CAZUWS010000058.1:0-4295 GCA_964624295.1 uncultured Candidatus Pelagibacter sp.
AATAATGTTCCAAGTAAATTTGCAAAAAGATCTAAAGATTGAAAAGATCTATTGGGTATAACTAAATGAGATAATTCTAATATTGGTGATAGAATTATCAAAAAAATTAAAGTCTGCTTAAAACCACTTCCGCTCATGTAACTAATTAAACCAAGTATTGATAAATAAAAAAAGGCCAGCGCATGATTGATTGATGTTCCCAACGGATTTGGAATGAAATCTGGTTGTCGACTAAAGTCTCCGTAAAGAAAATATCCAATTAGACTGCCTGGAAACAGGTATAAAATTAATAAACCCGTAAGAGAAAAATAATATAAATAACGAACTATACGGATTTTATAATCCATTTTAGAAAATCTGTATTTCCGTTTTTAATATCAAAAAAAATAACACATGGAACTTCATAGCTGTGAAATTTTTTTACGCTTTTGATAATTTTTTGAACATTTTTGTTCATCGTCTTACCAACAACTAAAATTTCTTTTGCTTTTGTTACTTTTCCTTTCCAAGTAAATACTGAATCAACATTGTGAATAATATTGGCGCAGGCAACTAGTTTCTTTTTTACAAGAAATGCAGCTATTTTATGTGCTTCCTTTTTCTTCGGACAGGTAATGTAAAAGAATTTAATACCCTTCATATTAATAATTTAATATATTAAATATATTATATTCAATGGGCAAACTCATAGCAATTAGACACGGACAAAGTACTTGGAATGCAGAGAATCGTTTCACAGGTTGGGTTGATGTTGATCTATCGGAAAAAGGTGTACAAGAGGCTGAAAAATCTGGGAAATTATTAAAAGAATTAAATATAAATTTTGATATCTGTTTTACCTCCTATCTTAAGCGAGCAATAAACACATTGGAGATAGTATTGGAGGTCATAGGAAAAGATAGGAAATACACAAAGGCTTGGGAACTTAACGAAAGACATTACGGAGCTCTAACAAGTTTAAATAAAGCTGAAACAGAAAAAAAGTTAGGTGAAAAGCAGTTTAAAAAATACAGAAGATCTTGGGATATTCCTCCACCGAACCTGGATAAAGATTCCAAGTATAGTTCACACAAAGACCCCCTGTATAAAGATTTAAAAAATATACCTGATAGCGAATCCTTAAAAAATACTTATGACCGTGTTGTGCCTTATTTTGAAAAAAATATAGAAAAACATCTTAGAGAAAATAAAAACATTATTCTTTCAGCCCACGGAAACACGATTAGAGCTTTAGGAAAAAAAATTTTTAATATATCTGATAAAAATATTAATTTACTTGAAATACCAACTGGAAATCCTTTGATAATTCACTTTGATAATTTGGGCAAAGTTTTAAGTACTAAATATTTGGACGAATCTAGAAAGGCAGAAATAATACCTAATCAATAACTTTCTTATTTAATTTTTTATATATTCTGTAATTATTTATATGAAAAAATTTTTGTCTACTAATAACACCAATAAGTTCTTTATTTTTTATTAAATCATCCCAAACTATATTCATAGAAAAGGGTTTAATTTTTCTTTTTTTGAAAACTGATCTATTAATAATTTGAGCTCCAGTAAAAATAAATTTGTTATTTTTTTGTCTCAAAATTTCATTTTTAGAATTTAAGTTAAAATCACCCTTGAATGATTGATCATAACTTTTTCTTTTTGAAACTAAAAGCATTCCAGACTTTTTATTTTTTAGACAGACTTTTTCGAGTTTTCTAAATTCCTTTGTTACCTTTTCTCCAAATAGTATCTGGATTTAATACAAAAAATATTTCTTTCTTGAACTTTCTTGATGCATTTAAAATTCCTCCGCCTGTATCTAAAATTTTTCTTTTTTCTATAACCACATGTATTTTAGAAGAAAATTTTTTTCTTTTTACAAAAGTAACCATCTCTTTATGAAGATGGTGAGCATTAACCACAATATATTTAACACCTAAAGAACTTAAAAATTTAATACTATTTTCTAATAAAGTTACGCCGTTAATTTTCACAAGTGGTTTTGGAATTTTTTTGGTAAGTGGACGCATTCTTTTTCCAAAACCTGCTCCTAAAATTATCGCTTTTTTTACTTTCATTTAAAATTTCTTTTTTTTCTTATTTTTTTATTTACAGCCTGTTTAAGTATTATTTTCAAATGTTTAAAAATTTTATTTTTCATTCTTAGCTCAATTAAAGACCATGTGTAAGGTAAATATTTTAAATACTGTGGTTTTTTATCTCTTTTAAAAAGTCTATAAAAAATTCCCAAAATTTTTAAATTTCTTTGAATAGATAAAATATCAAAATCATTTTTTAATAAAGAGATTTGTTTTTTTTTAATAGAACATTTTTTTAAATAATATTGAAATATTTTTTTTTTTATTTGAACGGGAATTTTAACTCTCACATCATCTACCAAGGATGCAAGGTCATACATAGGATTACCTATAATAGCATCTTGGGTATCAATAATACCTAACTTTTTATTAGTTGGCATAATATTGGATACGTGAAAATCTCTATGAACAATAAATTTATTTTTAAAAAAAATTTTTTTGTATAGTCTATTTAATTCTTTCTTTATCATTTTCTTATATTTTAAAGACTTTTTTTTATCTAAAACTCCAGGTATGTACCAATCAAAAAATAAATTGGATTCTTTATGCAAACTTGCCGTATTATAATTATTTAAATTTAAATATTCATTCGAACCAAATTTAATTTTTTTTACTGGTTTTATTTTTTGAATTTTTAATATTACATCCACACACTTCTTGTAAAGACCAAGTGAATTTTTAGATTGTTTAACGTAATGTAAAAGAGTTTTGTCCCCAAAATCTTCTATTTCTATAATTCCTTCCTTGAAGTGTTTGCTGATCAATTTTGGGGTATGAATACCTTTTGTTTTTAAAAACTTATTTATTGCAGAATAAGCTATGAGATTCTTAAATCTTTCTTTTTTAGCCGTAACAATGATTGATGTTTTTTTTCCTTTATAAAGCCTAAAAAACTCCCTGAATGAAGCATCACTTCTAATTTTTCTAAGTTTAAATTGCATTTAGTTTAAAATTTTTCCATTTTCCAAAACCTTTAAGATTAATTTTTCTATTCTCTGCATCTGACTCATAGTAAAATGAAATTTCTAATCGGTTTACAGTTTTTTTTTTCATTTTCTCTGGCCATTCAATAATTGTTATTACATTTTTATTATCCTCAAAAATACCTAGTTGATCTACCTCTTTGTTTGTTTTTAACCTATATAAATCATAGTGCAGAACTTTTAATGATTTTATTTCATATTCATGAAGTAAATTAAAAGTTGGGCTTAAAACTTCAGTTTGGCTAACTTTATTTTTTTTTTGTAATTGATTAATTAAACTCCTAGCAAAAGTTGTTTTTCCAGAGCCTAGCTCTCCAAAAAGAAATATACAATCCGCTTCAGATAAATTTAATAAAATTTTTTCCGATATATTGTCTATCTGAGATAAATTATATTTTAACATTAGCTACTTTTTAGTAGCGATAACTATCAGATTTAAATGGTCCTTTAGTATCTACGCCAATATAATCCGCTTGATCTTTTGAAAGTTTTGTTAATTTAGCTCCAACTTTATTTAAATGTAACATTGCAACTTTTTCATCCAAATGTTTAGGTAAAACATAAACTTTTTTCTCATATTTTTTATAATTGTTCCAAAGTTCTATTTGAGCCATAACCTGATTGGTAAAAGATGCACTCATAACAAAACTAGGATGTCCAGTTGCACAACCTAAGTTTACCAACCTTCCTTCGGCTAAAAGAATTATTCTTTTTTTGTCTGTAAGTTCTATTTCATGAACCTGAGGTTTGATTTCGGTCCATTTATAATTTTTTAATGCATCAACTTGAATTTCATTATCAAAGTGACCAATATTACAGAGTATAGCTCGATCTTTCATTTTTCTCATATGATCTGCATTGACAATGTCATTGTTGCCAGTAGCCGTAACTACTATATCGGCATTACTAATGGCATCATCCATCAATACAACCTCATAGCCTTCCATAGCTGCTTGTAGAGCACAGATAGGATCTGCTTCGGTTACCATCACCCTAGCACCGCTTTGTCTCAACGAGGCAGCACTTCCTTTACCTACATCTCAAAAACCTGCTACAATAGCAGTTTTACCAGACATCATGACATCTGTGGCTCGTTTTATGCCATCAACCAAACTTTCTCTACATCCATATAAATTATCAAATTTAGACTTTGTCACAGAGTCATTAACATTAATTGCTGGAACTAAAAGTTTTTTTTCTGCTTCCATTTTTTTTA